>DASYKL010000768.1:0-5712 GCA_035995405.1 Chloroflexota bacterium | reverse complement strand
CAGCTCACCGAGTCCCAGCTGACGGAGTCCCAGCTCACCGAGTCCCAGCTCACCGAGTCCCAGCTCACCGAATCCCAGCTCACCGAATCCCAGCTCACCGAATCCCAGCTCACCGAATCCCAGCTCACCGTCGGCTGGCCGCGCTGGCTCAAGTAGGCCAGCCCTACCAGCTGGTTCGGTGTCAACCCGAGATTCGCCCGACTGACCTGTTCCCCGTAGCGCACCGCGGCCAGCAGGTTGACCTCACCGCCCGACGATGGGCTCGAGACTGCCCCAGCCGTTCGCATCAGCAGCCATTTGACCTGGTCGTTGGTCAGGTCGGGCCGCGCTTGCAGCAGCAGCGCGACCGCGCCAGACACCACGGGCGCTGCCGCCGACGTGCCACTGAGCTGGATGTAGCGCATGCCGATGACTTTGTCGGGGAAGGCCTTGGCCAGGCGCGCGCCGGTCGTCGCGAGTGGCCCGATGATGTGCCGGCCCGGCGCGAGCAGGTCCGGCTTGGCACCTCCCGCCTGGGTCAACCCGAAGGACGAGAACCAGGCAAGCCCGTCGTCGGAGCGTGTCGGCGTGCCCATGTCGTCAACTGCGCCGACAGTGATTACGTACGGATCGTTGGCTGGCGCATAACGAACCGTGTCTGGGCCGCGATTGCCCGCGGCGACAACCACCACCACACCTGCATGCCAGACCATCTCGACGGCCGCATCCAGGACGCTCGTGGCGTACCCCTCAGCCATACTCGAAACTAGCGACAGGTTCACTACGCGGATGTTGTACGCAGCGTGATTGGTGGCTACCCAGCCGAGCGCGTGGATGACGTCTGAGGCGTAGCTGGCGCCGGTGTCATCGCTGACTTTTAGATTGACAATGGACGCCTGGGGTGCCACGCCAAGGTAGCGACCGCCCGATGCGGTGCCCTGGCCAGCGGCAATCCCGGCCACCCAGGTACCGTGCCCGTACTGGTCGGCGTTGCTCGACGCGGACTTGTTGAATCGCTCGGACCAGACCACGCGGGATGGCGATCCGAAATCGGAATTGGCTTGAATGCCGCTGTCCAGCACGGCAATCGCGATGCCCCGCCCGGTGCGGCCTGTCTGCCAGACATCGGGCGCTCGAACGGTCTGCGGAAACACCGATGTAGGCTCCGACGGCGCATCGGGCTGCTCGACGCTGCGCATTCGCGGGTCGAGCAAGACCCGGGTCACGCCAGGCCGTCGCGCCAGCACTTCGACCTGATCGGCTCGAAGCTCGGCGGCTATACCCCCAATCTGAGGCAAGTGCGACTTGATCTCCGCCGCTGACCGCATCAGAGCATCTTCAGCATCGCCCGCTACGCGGGCTTGCACGATCACGCGCACACTGGCCGCGGGCTGCTGACTGGCCAGCACCCGCAGCGGTTGATCGATGTCCGCGCCACTGTGCCCGGCGCCTAGTGCAACTGGCCCGCCATCCATGACCGCAGCCTGACTGGCCAGTACGAGCGCAAGCGCGCACAGCGCGCGTCGAATCATCCTGAGTCGTCCTCGAGTAACTCGTCTCGGTTGAGCATGTAGCCCATGCCGCGCACCGTCAACACGTAGCGCGGTCGCTCAACCTGCGGCTCGATCTTATGCCGCAGATGACGTACATGTACCTTCACGATTTCTTGAGCTTCGCGTTCGGACAGATCGTAGTTCTGGGCCAGCCGCATCAGCTCGCGGGCGCCGATCACCTGACCAGGCCGATGAGCGAGCGCCGCCAGCAAACGGAACTCGGTCGGCGTCAGATGCACGACTTCGTCACCTCGCTTGACCTCGGTGCTGTCGAGGTCAATGGTCATGCCTCGCAGTGCGATTCGACTGCGCGTCGGTTGCGAACCAGCGCGCCGCAGCAGAGCCTGAACGCGAGCGGCGAGCACAGCCGGGGAAAACGGCTTGGCTACCCAGTCATCGGCGCCCAGTCGCAAGCCCTTGACGAGCGACTCGTCTTCGCCCAGGGCGGTCATGATCAGAATCGGCACATTCGATTTCTGACGGATCAGGCGGCACACTTCCCAGCCGTCCATGCCCGGCAGACGAATGTCGAGCACCACCAGGTCCGGACCACCATAGAGGGCTTCGCGCAGCCCGGACTCGCCATCAGCGACCGAGCGAACGTGGTAACCGGCGCCCTGCAGAGCGTACGAGACGAGCTCCCGGACGTGGGGCTCGTCCTCCACTACGAGGACCAGTTCCGGCATTCCCCGAACAACCGTAGTCACCCCTGGGTGTCGCGCAAAGGGAAGGTTTGGGGAAGAACACCGCTCAGGCATAGAGAACCCTGGGTCATCAACCGATCGTTGACTAGGGTGCGCACGCCATGATGAACGCTTCGTTGCGCCATACAAAAGGTACCGCCAGGCGGCAGCGTGCCCAGGCGCTGGTCGAGCTAGCGCTCGTCATGCCCGTTTTGGTCGGCATCATCGCCGTCCTGTTGCAGTTCGGCATTCTCTTTGTCGCCTACCTGAGCCTGACGCATGAGATGCGCGACATTGGCCGCTGGGCCGCCGTTCATCCCGACACGATCGACGGTACGTCGGCATCCTGCACCAACACCTCGGCGACTGATCTGTGGCGCCAGGTCTGCGCCAACGTCCCAAGCGTCGTCGATCCAACCCGCATCACGTTCTCCGTGGTGCAAGGCGCCGACGGACAGACCAGGACATGCACCGCTCTCGTCGGCAACAAGTGCTCCAACCGAGCGGCGGGCGTCGAATTGCGCATGCGTCTGGTGTACGACGCCAGCTCGCTCATCTATTTGCCAAACAACTTTCGCCTGGGACCCTTCCTCCAGGTCGCGATCCCAACCACGCTGCCCGCTTACGACTATTCCGTGATGGTGGAACAACATTGATGCCGTATCGCGTTCCGAATTTCCGCCAGCTTGTCCAACGGCTGCGCAGCCTGTCGATCGGTGGCCATGAGCCAGGCCAGATCATCGTCCTGTTCGCGGTGTTCCTCGTGGTGCTCATGGTCCTCGCTGGCAGCGCCTACGACTACGCCTCAATCGTCGTCGACGACGCTCGCTTGCAGAACGCTGTCGATGCCGCGGCGCTCGCTGGCTCGAACTCGCTGAGTGCCAACGCCGCACTGCCAGGCACGACGCCAGTGGCGATTGCCTCGGCGACGACAGCTGCCTATCTGACCGCGAACGGCGTGACGTCGGGCGCGGGCACGACCATCAACATGACGTTCCCGGCCTCGACGCCCGTGCCAGGCATGCCGACGCCAATCGCTCCCCAATACGAAAACATCCAGTTGTCAGTGACGCGTAACCATCCCACCGCGTTCTGGCCCCTGATCGGCATCAACCAGGTGTCGATGCACGACGCCGGCAGCGCGCACGCCGCCCGAAACATGGTGGACGTGATGTTGAGCCTGGACACCACCGGCAGCGAGGTGATCTCCGGGTCCCTGGCCTCGATTCAGGCGGCGGTCGGCTCGTTCGTGACCACGATGGCCCCAAGCACGACGGATACGCGCGGACCGCAGGTTGGCATCGCTCGCTTCGCAGGCATCCAGTGTCAGTACGACGTCAACGGCAACTACAACCAGGGCTGCGTCAACGATTGGGCCCTGCTGACACCACTGACCAACGACCGCCCGACCCTGTTGGCGGTGGCCAATGGCCCGAGTGGCTCACCCTGTCCGACGGGCGCCTACAACAAAGGCGGCTGCCCAATCGAGCACCTGTACTACAACGCCACCGGGCGATCGACGAGTCCCGACCCCAGCCACGACCCGTTCTACGGCAACGGGACCCACTATAGCCCTGGCTACACGGGCACCAAGCTGCCGAACGGCTTCTTCGCGCTCGGTTTGACGGGCGGACCGAGCGGTCCATTCAGCTTCAGCGGAACGTACGCGTGGAGCACCGCCAACGGCGGCCGCAACAACGCCACGCCGAATAGCCCGCTGAATGCTCGCAAGGTCATGGTCATGATGACCGATGGCCAGAACGAGATGTACCCGACTCCGGGCCCTGGCGGCAATGAGACGGTGGCGACATACGACTCGCAGATGCAGCTCATGGCCGACACGCTCCAGAAAGGCCCGGACGGCATCGCCGGAACCTACGACGACGTCGAGGTCTACGTCGTCGGTTACTTCTGCACCCCTTATCAGAACTCCCAGTTCTGCCAGAGTCAACTAGCCGATACGAGCTCGCCACACCCTTGCCCGAGCCCCGTCTACCCGTCGACAGGTACATCTCCCATCGACAACAAGCTCAACGCGCTGGCATCGTCGACGCCGGGCTCATGCGACCACTACTTCCCGCTCAGCAAGAACGAAACGACCCAGAACCTGGCCGGACTCTTCTCCGCTTTAGCCGGCCGTATCTCCCGCGGAGCACTTACCCAATGATCCGCCCGCGGCGCCGCGACAGGCAGCGAGGCCAGGCACTCGTCGAGTTCGCCCTGGTCCTGCCGATCTTCGCCCTCTTCGTCTTCACCGTCATTGAGCTCGGGCTCGTGTTCGTGACCTACTACAGCGAGACGCGCATGGCTCGCGAAACCGCTCGCTGGCTGGCGATCAATAGAGACGCGACCGACCTGCAAGTCGCGCAGCACGTCCAGAACACTATGCTGCCCGGCTTATCCAACGGCGCACCCGGCACTGCGAGCGGCACGTCCACAGATGTCATCTACCCCGTCGGTGCCCGCATGACCGTCACCTTTACGGGCTGCGGCAGCGCTTCGGCACCGTGCAGCAACGCGAATCGCGTCTCGGGACAGGAGCTGTACGTGCAGATGGCCTATGACGTTCGCGATCTGCTGTTCCTGCCCACGACATTCCGGATCGGATCGCTCGTGACGACGCTACCCACGGCGCTGCCCGCGTACAAAATCTCGGTGATGGTTGAATAACGCACGGGCCTGACGAACCAGCCCGGCGGTAAGCTGAGGCGGTTCGACACCGTGCTGCATTACGTTGCCCGTCGCCTCGTAGCCGCCGTGCCGACGCTCCTGGGAGTGTCGGCCGTCGTATTCATGATGGTCCGCCTGCTACCAGGCGACCCCGCCCGCATCGTTGCCGGACTGCTCGCCAGTGAGGCCGACGTTGAGCACATTCGCCACCAGCTTGGACTCGATCAACCTGGCTTCGTCCAGTACGCCGCCTTCCTCGGTCGGCTCGTTCATTTCGACCTTGGTACGTCTGTTCGCAGCGGCCAACCAGTCACCAGCGAAGTCCTGGCCCGCTTGCCCTGGACTGTCGAGCTCGCCGCGACGAGTATCGCCGTCGCCGCGGCAGTCGGTATCGCCGGCGGACTGCTCGCGGCGCTGTATCACAACCGCCGCCTCGACGTAGCCATCTCGGCGCTGATGCTGTTTGGCATCTCTATGCCCGTGTACTGGTTCGGCCTGATGCTGATCGTGGTGTTCGCGATCAAGCTGCAATGGCTACCCGCCGCCGGCTCGCAGGACCCGCTCGCCTGGATCCTGCCCACGGTCACGCTGGCCGCGTTCTCGGTCGCGCTGATCGCGCGTATGACCCGTTCGACGATGCTCGAAGTGCTGCGCACCGAGTACGTCCGCACGGCGCGGGCAAAGGGTCTGGTCGAGCGGTCGATCGTTTACGGCCACGCCTTGCGCAATGGTTTGCTGCCGATCGTGACCGTCGTCGGGCACCAGTTTGGCACCTTACTCGGCGGCGCGGTGCTTACCGAAACCGTCTTTGGCTGGCCAGGGCTGGG
>DASYKL010000767.1:0-2118 GCA_035995405.1 Chloroflexota bacterium | reverse complement strand
GACATGATCATCCATGGCAACTTCAATGACCCGGACGGCAACTTCGCTTTTGACAAGGACGTCGCACGGCGGATCGCGGATCAAGGGGTGTGGGTAAATCCCACGTTGCATGTCAACCGGGTCCGACTGTGGCGGCTCGAGAAAGAAGCAGCCGAGCGTGCTTTGACCGACGAGGAGACCGCTGATCGGGCATTGCAGCGGCGCCGTTACGGCGAGCGCGAGGCCAACTTTCAGGGCCTGCTGGCAGCGGGAGTAAAGGTTGTGGGCGGCTCGGACTCCGGCTGGAGCTTCTACAACTTTGGAGGGTTCGTCCATGAGATCGAAGCCATGGCGTCGGCCGGCCTCGGCATACCGGGCGCCCTTCGTTCGGCGACGCTCCAATCGGCCGAGTCGATGGGCGTCGCGAGCGACGTCGGCAGTGTCGAAGTCGGGAAGGCGGCTGACCTGCTGCTAGTGGCTGGCAACCCAGCGGTAGACACGGGCGCGCTTGGCCGCGTCGCGGCGGTCTACCTGGGTGGCGCGCAGGTGGTCTGAGGTTCTTCTGTCAGACCCGCAGGCGGGGGTCCAGCACGTCGCGCAGGCCGTCGCCCAACAGGTTGATGCCCATCACGGAGAACATGATCGCCAGACCGGGGAACGTGGTGACCCAGGGCGCGATGCGGAGGAACTCACGCCCATCGCTGAGCATCACGCCCCATTCTGGCGACGGCGGCTTGGCGCCCAGGCCAAGAAAGCTGAGGGATGACGTGGCGATGATGGCGAAGGCGATCCGCAACGTGGCGTACACGATGATCGGTGATGCGACGTTGGGCAAGATGTGGCGCGTGATCATCGACGCGTCGCCAGCACCGATCGATCGTGCCACGGTGACGTACAGGTTTTCTTTGACGGTCAGCGTCGAGCCTCGAATCAGGCGGGCGAAGCTCGGAATACCACCGATACCGACTGCGATCATCAAGTTGGTCAGACTGATTCCCAGCACCGACACGATCGCCAGCGCGAGCAAGATGCCAGGAAAGGCGAGCAGGACGTCGATGATGCGCATCAACACCCCGTCGATCCAGCCACCGTAGTAGCCCGCGATCAGGCCGAGCAGAACCCCGACCGTCGCTTCGATGACGACTGCGACGAGACCGACCATGAGCGACAGCTGAGCGCCATGCAAGACGCGGCTGAAGATGTCGCGACCGAATGTATCGGTGCCGAAGAAGTGCGCGGGCGACGGCGGCGATAACGATGCGCCGACGCCCATTTCGGCAGGGTCGAACGGTGCCAGGAGCGGACCGAGAATCGCGGCGAGGCCGATGGAGACGACCATGCCGCCGCCGATGAGCGCGCCACGATGGCGCATGAGACGACGCAACGTGCGCAGGGCCTGGCTTTCCTGGTTGAAGCGGCGCGGCGCAGGCAACGCGATGTCGAGCGTGGTCATGAGCGGCCACTCAATTGAATACGTGGATCGAGCCAGGCGTACGACAGGTCGACCAACAAATTCGTCAAGACATACGCTGTCGCGGCGAACAGGACGGTGCCCTGGATCATCGGGAAGTCCTTCATGCGTATGGCGTCCACCGCCAGACGACCGATGCCTTGTCGAGCGAAGACGGTTTCGATAATCACCGCGCCGGCCATCAAGTTGCCGAACTGGAGTCCGACGATGGTGACCACCGGGATGAGCGCATTTTTCAGCGCGTGGCGGATGACCACCAGACGGTTGGACAGGCCTTTGGCTCTGGCAGTTGTGATGTAGTCCTGGTTGAGGATTTCGAGCATGCTGGCGCGTGTCAGGCGAGCGATGGTGGCGGCGGCGCGCAAGCCGAGCGCGGCGGCGGGCAAGATGAGTCTGTCTACTCCGCCCTGACCTGTTGCGGGTACCCATTGGAGAGTGAACGAGAAGAGGAAAATCATCATCAGCGCCAGCCAGAATTCGGGCAGCGAGACGCCAGCGAGGGCAAAGAACATGCTCAGGTTGTCACCGACGGAGTTTGGCTTGAGTGAGGCGATGACCCCTAACGTGACGCCAATGGTGACGGCGAAACCGAGGCCGGCCAGGGTGAGCTGGGCGGTCGAGGGGAGTTGTTCGAGAATCGCGTCGAGGACGACGCGACGGCTCTGGTA
>DASYKL010000766.1:0-1544 GCA_035995405.1 Chloroflexota bacterium | reverse complement strand
CGCGCCGCGCCGAGCAGGCCCGCGACCACCGTCATCACCACGCCCAAGCCGGGCTGTGCACCGCTGGCAATACTGCCCATGGCCACCCCCGAGGCTACGTGGCGTGACGGAAATGACCGTCCGGTGCTGTGCGCCACCAGGGGTTCGACTGCGGCGAGGGACACAAACGGCCGCTCACGCGGCGCGACCCTGCCGAGCAGGTCGCTCAGGCCATAGATCAGCCCCACCGCCGCAAGCATCCGCGCCACGGTCCCGCGTCGGCCGCTGCCAACCAGCACGAGCAGCATCAAGCCAACCTCGACCGCGGCCAGGCGCTCGGCTAACACCTTCACCACTGCCCGCCGCGCGGCGTCGTGGCGGGCGGACACATTGGCCCACACAGCGACGCGCGTATCGAGGTCAGCCGCGCCCGCGGCGATCCGTTCCAGCATCGACTCGCTCAGGATAGACTGGCCAACCCGCGCCATCGCCGCCCCGTATGCCTGCCCATCCAGAGCCGCCCGCCGGTGACACGCTGCGTCATTTCACCGTCGCCGTGTTCGTCGTGCACCGTCAGCGTGTTTTGCTGCACTGGCATCGCAAACTGGCCAGATGGCTGCCACCCGGCGGTCATATCGAAGACAACGAGGTACCCGACGACGCGGCTGTGCGGGAAGTGCGGGAAGAAACGGGGTTGAGCGTTCGCCTCGTCGGCGGCCAGGGGCTACCGATCGCCGCGCCGCGGCAGCTGGTCGTGCCGGCTGGCGTGCAGGTCGAGCCCATCTACCCGGGCCACGAACACATCGACCTGGTCTACTTCGCCGTCCCGGAGCCCGACGATCTCAGCGCCGCCGAGATCGATCCAGGCCTCGCCGAATCTGACCAGGTGGGCTGGTACGAGGCCGCCGCGCTCGCTCCCCTGGGCGTCGACGACGAGATCCAGGCGTGGACCCGTAGAGCCCTCGACGCGATCTCGACAAACTGCTAACCTGGCGCAACTTGTCGCAACGGCTATACTACAAGTCCACACGTTCGAGGCGGCACAGCAACGCATGACGCTCACAGTCGATCACCCGTACACGTTTATTCCCAGTGGCCAGCTCACTGCCGAGCCGCGCCATGTAGCGGGCGAACGACGCCTCGTTGATAGCTACGGTCGCCACATCAGCGACCTGCGTATCTCCGTCACAGATCGTTGCAACTTCCGCTGCGTGTATTGCATGCCAGAAGAAGGCATGCAGTGGCTCAAACGCGACAGCATTCTGACGTTCGAAGAGATCGAACGGGTCGCGAGAATCGCCGTCAGCCTGGGCGTTGACGAGATTCGTCTCACTGGCGGTGAGCCCACCCTGCGCCCCGATCTGCCGCAGCTGGTGGCCAGTGTCGCGCGCTTACCGCTCAAGAGCCTCAGCCTGACCACCAACGGCTTCTTGCTGCGCTCGATGGCCAAACCGCTGGCCGATGCCGGCCTGAAACGCATCAACGTGAGCCTGGACACGCTGCAGCACGATCGCTTCCACCAGATTGCCCGCCGCCGCGGCCTCGACGAAGTGCTGGCTGGCCTG
>DASYKL010000765.1:0-1540 GCA_035995405.1 Chloroflexota bacterium | reverse complement strand
CCCATCATCGCGACGCTGCTGCGATAGGTGTAGCCACCGATCGTCACGCACACCGCCGGCCGCTTGCTGGAGCCCAGGCTCGACACCACCTCGGGCGGCACGCGGATTCCGGTAGCGGTTTTACCCGCCAGTTCGATCGTGGCTCGAAACTTCACGCGACCGAGTATGCCGGCTCCGCCTGCCGCGCCGTGAGCTGTCTGGACCGGGGCGTCCGTGGCGTCCTCGCCGCTGCCCCCGGGCGTCGTCAGAGACGATCGCCGAGCCTCGGTATGGGTCGAGGCTACGCCGCGTGGCGCCATGCCAGTCGAGTCGTCACGCTCGGCGTTGTCGCACGGCCCAGCGCGGGACCGAGTCAAATCCAGTACGTGGCGTCAGAAGGGCAGGTCCTCCATATCCTCGGCGGCGGCTTGACCAGCGGGCGGCGATTCGGCGCGCGCGACGCCCCGCGTAGCGCGGGCGCTGCTGCCGTTGCTGCCGCTGCTTGGGCGCGCCTGACCGCCCCCGTTCAGGCTCGAGACGCCAGCGCCAGCCAGCGCGGGCTCGCGCGCCTCGCGCGTCTCCGCGTCGCCGTCAGCGCTGCCGAACGGCTCGCTGCCGCGTGGCGTCATGCTCTGGATGTCGTCAGCCCACACGTCGAAGCTGGGCCGCGTCTCACCGTCTTTGGTCGTATAACGACCGATGTCCAGCCGACCGATCACCAGCACGCGCGACCCTTTGCCCAGCCGCTGTACGAATTCGGATTGACGGCCTGACACGCGAATACCGAACCACTCGGTGTTTTCCTGCCGCTCACCATCAGGTCCCGTGCGGACCGAGTTGACGGCGACGCGAAACGACACGATCTGCGTCCCCTTGGCGCTGTAGCGAACTTCGGGATCATTACCCAGGTTGCCCAGCAGACTTACTCGCAACATCGACTACCACTCCTCTACAGACAAACACTTCAAAAAAGCTGGACCGACGCCGAGGGCCGACGCCGTTAACCCACTATAGAACGAGAGTTCTGTATATGCAACAATTGTTCTACGGAGAAGTTTGTGGGCCTGCCCCGATATTTGAGTGGTGGTTTGGGGGGCGTCCGCGGCCAGCCAAACGACAGCCCCGCGAGTAGCGGCAGCGACCCGAGTCAGAAAGCGCAGCAGCGGCCCGAGGCGCCAGGGTCCGCGGCGAATCGGAATCGCTCAGAGGCACGCCGCTCGTGGCGCTAAGATGGCCTGCATGGCCAGGCGCGCGGTGCAACTCATTCCCGCGGCGCCCGCTGATGCCGTCGCGGCGCCCGTTAGACGGCCCATATCGTTCACCCGCCGCGTGATCAAAGCGATCCTCGGCCCCTATATGCGCCATTACCACCACCTGGAGCTGGAGGATGGCGCGAACGTCCCTGCTCATGGCCCGGCCATCATCGTCACCAACCACGCCAGCCTGCTCGACGTGCCTTCTCTGATGGTCCTCGATCCGTTCCCCAACACCGCCACCATCGTCAAAGCCTCGCTGTTCAAGATCCCCGTCATCAGCTGGCTCTTGCGGCAGTGGGGCGCCA
>DASYKL010000764.1:0-2798 GCA_035995405.1 Chloroflexota bacterium | reverse complement strand
CTGCGTTAGGCACCAGCATGCACGACCTGGCGGGCGCGTTGGGCGTCGAGTCATTCGATCACACGGCGATCGCCGTACGCGACATTCAGGCCGCCTTGGTGCTCTATCGTGACTTGCTCGGCGGCGTCCCATCTGGCTTCGAGCGCATTTCGGACAAGGGCTTCATGTGGCTGACGTTGCGCTATCCGAACGGCAGCCAGGTCGAATTGCTGCAGCCCATGGGGAAGGACGGCTTCCTGCACACCTTCCTGGCCAAACATGGCGAAGGGCCGCATCACATGACGTTCATCGTGCGCGACCTCAAAGCTGCCGTCCAGCGCGCCAGAGCCGCCGGTCTCCGCGTGGTCGATGAGGACTACCGCAACACGCGTTGGCAGGAAGCGTTCATCTCGCCGCGTAGCGCGTTCGGGACGATCATCCAGCTGGCGCAAACGGATCTGCCGGCGGCCGAGCGCGAGCATCATTGGTCGGTCGCGAATTACGGACTGGAGCCGCTCGCCGAGGGCTAGACGCCGGGCAGCGACCGTACGAGCATCGCCACGGCGGCACCCAGGACGAGGGCGACCAGGAACAGCAGGACGGCGACGAGACCCTCGAGGTGCAGCGGGATGTAGCGGAAGCCAACCAGCAGGTGCAGTCGGCGCTCGCGGTCATTCCCCAACGTCCTCAGGATACCCTCTCAGGCCGTACTTGCCTGAGCTAGACTTGAGCAGCACGAAACCGTTTTGGCAGCGTGCCGCCGGGGGGCCGATCGCTGCTGCAGGCGTTGAGTTGCTGCACACAGCTTATGGCCGCCATTCGACCCGATAACAATCCAGAGGTCGAAACGCGCCTGCTGCGTACGCTGTACGAGCTGTCGATGTCGGCAGGCCGCACGCCTGATCCAGGCGAGTTGGTGCAAGCCGTCGTCGAGCAAGCGTGCGAGCTGCTCGACGGCGATGCTGTAGCGCTCTACCTGTGGGACGATGCCGCCGGGCTGCTGATGCCCGTCTTCAGCAACGATCCGCGCCAACCAGCCGAAGATCAGCCGCTCCGCCCAGGTGAAGGGGCGGCCGGGCAAGCCATCTTGCAACGTCAGCCAGTGCTGATCGAGGATTATCAAAACTGGCCACACGCGATCAGCGGCGGCGTCTCGCGCGAGTTGCAGTCGGTCCAGGCGGTGCCGCTGATGGTCAGCGATGGCCCAGTCGGCGCGCTGATCATTCGTTTCTATAACCGCAAGCGGGTGTTCAGCCCCGATCAGCTGCGCACGCTGTTGTTGCTGGCAGCGCAAGTGGCGCCGGCGCTGGAAGCCGCGCGGCTCTATGCCACGTCAACGCTGGAGCGGCAGCATGAGCGGGCATTGCGCGAAATTACGCAGGCATTGGCTGCGAACCTGGACGAGCGGCAAGTGCTCGACCTGGCGGTGACGTACAGCGCCCAGCTGCTCAAGGCTCCCTACGCCCGAGTGTGGCTCCTCGAGCGGAACAACCAGCTGAGCTGCGCCGCCGCCGAAGGCTTCGTTCACGCCGACACGTTCAAGCGGCGCCTGCCTGGCGACAGCACATCTGGTCTGGTCGCCCGCCAGAAGATCCTCAATCTGCACAATGCGCCCACGGAGACCAGCTGGCGGTTCAATCGCGAGTTCGGCGAACGGACCGGCCTGGGCTCCTATCTAGGCGCTGGACTGTGGCGCGCCGGTGAGTCGCTGGGCGTGCTGGAAGTCATGCGCCAGACGGGCCATCGCTTCTCAGGTTTGGAAGAGCAGCTGCTCATGACGCTGGCCAGCGCCGTAGCCGTCGCGGTGAGTAACGCGCGCACGCACGCGACCTTGCAGCGGCTGGCTCAGGAAGCGGAACAGCGAGCTGAAGCTGTCGCCGAATCAGAGCTGATGCTGCGTTCGATTTACGAAGCGATCGGCTCGGGTGTGCTGGTCTTCGACGACCATGGTGTGATCATCAACGCCAACGCGGCGGCGGGTGAGATCCTCGGCCGCTCGGTCGACAGCTTGCTCGGGATGACGACCGACGAGTTCCTGCCGACCTTCCGCGAAGACGGTTCGCCGCTGCCACCGGAGGAGCGACCGTATCCGCGCGTCCTGGCCGAAGGTGGCCCGATGCGCAAGTATGTATTCGGCATCTCGCGGCCAGACGGCCAGCGGCGCTGGCTGCAGGCGGATGCCGTGCCGCTGTGGGGCCCGGCTGGCAGTGTGCCGCGGGTCATCACCAGCTTCATCGACATCACCGATCAGAAGCGGTCCGAAGCCGCGTTGCGGCAGCGAGACGCGATTCTCGAGGGCGTCGCATTTGCGGCCGAGCAGCTGCTCAGAGCTTCCGAATGGGAGCACAGCATCGATGATGTTCTGGCGCAGCTCGGTACGGCGACCGGTGTGAGCCGCGTGTCCATCATGCCCGGCTTCTACGACGGGACGCGCGATACGAGCGCCTATCACTGGACCGCCCCGGGCATCGAGGGGCGACCGCAATCGACCGTCCATGGGCCCTACCTGGGATCGATTGGTCTGCCGCGCTGGGAGCCGATGCTTCGTGCGGGCGGCACGATTCAGGGTCGCATACGCTCGTTCCCCCTGGCTGAGCAGGCGGTGCTCGAATCGCATGGGGTCTGCTCCATCATGGTCGTGCCCATCTTCGACGGCGACGCCTGGTGGGGCTTTATCGCGTTCGAAGATTGCACCGAAGAGCGCGTCTGGCCGGCTGGAACGGTCGAGGTGCTGAAGACGGCCGCTGGCACCCTCGGCGCGGCGATTCTGCGGCGCCGCGCTGATGCCGAGCGGATGCAGCTCGTGCGCGAGCAGTCAG
>DASYKL010000763.1:0-4562 GCA_035995405.1 Chloroflexota bacterium | reverse complement strand
CTCCCCCGATCCGTAAATTAGGATTTATTAGACGCCGGCGAGCCGCGTCTCCTCCACCTCGTGCAAACTCGAGCGCAATGGTCGGTCCAGCATGAAGAACGCCGAAACAATTACCACTACTGCCCCCACTAGCGGCATTAGTGCTGCCCGCTGAACGGCTTGCCCCAGTAGCTCTGGATTCGCCGACGCTGCCTCAGCGCCGACGATTGAGCCAGCCAGCGCTGTACCAGCGGACGCGCCGAACTGGCGGAACAGCGAGAACATACCGATCCCCGCCCCCAGCTGTTTCGTCGGGATGACGTTCTGATAGACCACCATGAACGTCGGACCCCCAAACCCGGTGCCGACACACGCGATCATGTACGAAACCGTGATCCACAACTGGTCCGCGGTTGGCGGCAACAACACGAACAGCCCCACCCCCAGTAGCTGGAAGACTCCAGCGCCAATGCTGGTGAAGCGATAGCGTCCGGTGCGACTCAGGATGAGCCCGGCGATAAACGAAGTCGTCGGACCAAGCACGATGCCTGGGGTCAATAATGCACCAGCCAAGGTGGCTGAAGAGCCGAGCACCAGCTGCAAACGCAATGGGACGAGCAGGATCAGCGAGAACCACACCACGCTGTTGCCGGCGCCCGCGAGACTGCTCAGCGCGCGGACGTTGCCGCGCAGCAAGCTACCGGGAATGACCGGCTGTGCGGCATGACGCTCGACCCAGACTAACAGTCCACCAGCCACGGCCGAGGCGATCAGGAGCAGACCAATTTCGGGTGAGACCCACGCGTAATCGTGGCCGCCCCACGTCAGAGCGAGCAGCAGGGTGATCAGGGCAATGCCGCTGAACGCGCTGCCATACCAGTCAATGCGGGGTCGGCTGCTCGCGCGGCTGACACGTGGCAAGCCGTACAACAGGGCGGCGATGGTCAGTACGCAAAGTGGACCGTTCAGCAAGAAGATCCAGCGCCAGGACACGGCATCGGACAGAATGCCGCCAAGCGTTGGCCCGATGGCGCTGCCGGTAGCGAAGCCGATGCTGTTGATGACCTGCCACTTGGCGCGTTGCCGCGGCGGGAACATGTCGGCCATGACGATGAGCGCGCAGGTCTGGATAGCGCCAGCGCCGATGCCCTGGACGCCGCGAAAAAGGACGAGCAGAGGCATGCTGTTGGCCGCCCCGCACGCGAGAGATCCGAGGCCGAACAGGACAATAGAGACGAGAAACACCCGCCGTCGACCGAACTGGTCGGACACGCTGCCGATCACGGGCACGGTAGCGGTAGCGCCGAGGAAGTACGCCGAAAAGACCCAGCCCAACAAACTGGCGCCCTGGACAGAGTCGACGATATGCGGCAGCGCCGTTGAGACGACGGTCTGATCAAGCGCTGACAGGGCTGCAACCAGAGACAGAGCTGTTAAAGCCGCTGCAACCCGCCGATTCACAGACTTAGAGTACGACTCACGCAGCCTGCGACTCGGCTACGGTGTACGGATCGGCCGGTGTTCTATACGGATCGGGGGAGCCCTGCGGGAGCCCTGCGGGCCCCCCGCCCCCGTTCGTTGCTCCGCGCTCCGCGCTGCGCACTCTCTTCCGGGGCGACCCCCCGCTTAACGCTGCCGCGCGCGCCGCGACGTCGCAGTACCAGCCGATTTCTGCCTTTGGCGCGATTAGCGTGGGGCGCTTCTTCGTGTCGACTTTGGGTGCTGTTCCGTACCCGAGCGGCGCTGGATGAAAGCCTGCAAGATTGGGGCATAGCTGAGTGGGCTCACTTCCACCAGGGAGCCGCGGCGTTGGCGGCCACCCTGGCCGCAGGATCCTCGAGGTCTCGCACGAGGGTGCCCAACTGTTCGAGCCACACCCGCACCCAAGCCACTCCGATCGCCGCCTTGCCGCGCGGTGAAGACTCGCCTCTCCAGGACTCCAGAGCACTCAGTGCTGCCTGGCGTAGCTCTTCACGATGGAGCGGCACTGTCCGGACCGCGCTGACTCCCTCGATGCGCTCGGCCAGCATGAACCAGGAGGCGACCATGGCTGCGGTGTGGCCATCGACGCGGTCTGTTCCGTCCCAGCCGTCACCTGCGACGTACCCTGTGTCGACCAGAAGTCGAAGGCTCTCGGCCACGATCACCGCCTGGTCCGCGGCCGACACCATGAAGCCGGCGACCTCCGGTGCAAATTGCCTGGAGCTGTGCTCCCGCAACAGTTGATCGAAGCTTTCAGCGGTCGTCTCTCGCGCTTGCTGGACCTGCGCACGCGTGGCATCCACCGCTTCAAGTCGGCCGTGACCGAGCGCCAGGTCGAACGCCTCGGAGAGGTTGACTGCCGTCAGGCGATACAGGCGCGCGAGGGCATGGGCAAAGTCCGATCGCGCGCCGCGCGGCCACAACAGCGTGCCAACGACCACCCCGATCGCTGAGCCGACCACCAGATCCTCGATCCTGACCAGTCCCACGCTCCAGCCGACGGGACTCAGCACGTTGAACAGGACCAGCATCAGGACCGTAAACGCCGCTTGACCAGCCAGAAACGACAGCGCCGACGGGGTGTAGGCGGCCAGGAACACCGCCACCGGCAAGGCCGCCCAGAGTACCGCCGGATCCTGACCGAAAAGCACTGCAAAAAGTCCACCTATCGCAAAGCCGACAACGGTGCCGGCCACTGCTTGAACGGCGGTACGCCCGGTCGCCAGCGCATTCGAGCGGACCACCGACATGGTTCCAAGCACCACCCAGTAGCCGTGGGCCAATCCGAACAGGCGCGCCACCAGAACGCCGAGCGCCAGTCCCAGGGCAGCGCGGATGCCGTCGTGCAGCACGGGCGACGTCCACGACAGGTGCGTCAGCAACGTTCGCCAGACCCGGCGCAGCGTCGGCGTCAGCCCGAGCTCAATCGGAGTTTCGTACGGAATGCGCATCCCTCGGACCTCAACGTCTCGCCCGGCGACGACTGCCGCATTGGCGCCGATGGCCAGACCGAGATAGGCGAGCGCGCGCAGGCGCTGATCGTAGTCGATGCCCTCCAGTACCGACGCACTGGAGGCACCCGCCCGCAGTTGGGCACCGGCCCAGGTGTCGAGGGCCGTGCGATGAGCTCCGCGGGCCTGCTCCAGCGCGTGCAGGTCAGGCGCGCGGCCATCCTCCAGGACGTCAGCGCTGGCTTCGAAGACCGACACCACTGTCGAGGCCAGCCGGTCGCCTTCCGCTAAACCCGGATTACTGGCCCGCCGCTCGTCGCCCAGCGCAACGGCGAAGGACTGCGCTCCTTCGAGCTGGGTGACCAGCTGAGCCAGCGCTCGGTCACGTCGCGTCGGACCGCCCGGACGATAAGCGGTCTGCCGGTAGGCTGTCCTCAGCAGGGCCACCGCCTGCGCTGCCGCTCGACGCGGCTCAGTCCAGCCGGGGTCCACTCGCGTGGTCCCCATGAGCGTCGCGAGCGAGCGCAGGGCGGCCGACGCGGTCTTGCGCAAAACGTCACCCTCGTGGAGCGGCCACAACAGCACCGCGGCCGCGGCCGACACACAGCCGCCGAGCAACCAACCGATGATCCGTTCTGGGATTCCGCTCACGGGGGCTGGGACTGATGCCGCCAGGACGACCGCCATCAGGAGGGGTGCCCGAGCGCCCGCCACATAGCCGCCAAAGACGCCCGCGAACTCGATGCCGAATACGACCACCAGGGTCAGCAGCGTCGCTGTCCAGATGGTTGGTGAAGCCAGGCTTCCAAGCACCACCAGCGTGGCTCCGGCCACTGTCGTAAGCAGGAACGCCGCCAGCCGGTTGCGCATCGGGCCCCCGAAGTTCGCGAGGACCAGCAACCCGAAGACGGCGAACGCCGCGAACAGCGTCGCGTCGGCGCTGCCCAGACCGAGCCACGCAACCGCGAACACCAGCGAGTACGTGACCGCGGCGCGGGCAGCCAGCCGCAGGTTGGCGCGGTCCGGATCGGGCGCGAGGGCATGCGGCAGAAGCTGCGTACGAACCTGAGCAATGCTTGCCATGGTTACTCCAGCGATAGGGTGGACCAGGCCGAGCCCAGGCTGACTTCGTCGGCTGGGAGCTCGTGCGTGGCGAGGACGAGGACCACGTGTGGGCATTGACGGCGGATAGTGCTGAGCACCCGGGTCGCGGTGCCGGTGTCAAGGCCAGCCGTCGGTTCGTCGATCAGCAGTACGTCGGGCTGTGTGGCCAGGGCGCGGGCGATGTGGAGGCGGCGCTGCTCGCCGCCGGAGAGGGCGCGGCCGTCGACGCCGATCCTGGTGCTCGGGTCGAGACCGCCGCGGTCGAGCGCCATTCCCGCGAGCAGGTAGCTGATGGCGTCGTCGCTTGCCGTGGGATTGGCGAGACGGATGTTGCTGGCGACGGTTCCGGTGAAGAGGAAGTCATCGGCCAGCACGGCGGTTACCACGCGGTGCACGGGCCGGATAGCTGGCTGTCGCAGCGTTGTCGCAAGGGCATCGAGAAGCGTCGTCTTGCCGCTGCCGGAGGCGCCGGTCACGACCAGCGTGCGGCCAGCGGCGACCGCGAAGTCGATGTGACGTCCTACCCGGGCCGGAGTCTCAGGCAGC
>DASYKL010000762.1:0-1833 GCA_035995405.1 Chloroflexota bacterium | reverse complement strand
CGGAAGCGTGGCTCGAGGGTTGGCGGACCGGCGGTCGTGTCCAGGGCGAGGCCTTCTTGCGATCGCCCTGACAAGGGGTCATAGTCAGGAGGAGGCGCCCGGGGAGCGTAACAGGTTGATCATCAAGCTTCACGTGGACCGTGCGATATGGATCGAGGGAGCTCGTAGCCTGATGGACGCTTCGGCTCGGGCGTCACGCTGTGGGCGGCCGCTACGCCATGTCCTGCGCTCGGCGAAGATCACGGTGGCGACGGTCGTGAGTGTGGCGCTGAGCGCATGTTCGCCGGCGGCACCACCGCCGGCCACCGCGCCGCCATGGGTCGAGGCAACCGCGCAAAGCGCCACCGCAACAGGGGCCGTGGCTTCCGGCGGCAGCACCGCCACGGCCACGGCGATCGGCCAGAATGGTCCTGCGGTGTCAGCCACACAAGCCAGCCAGTCGAACCCGTCGAGCCAGTCGAGCCGCTCGGCTGCGCCCGCCGCGACACCGACGCCCAGCGATGTGGCGCATCAGACGTTGGCCAAGATGACGCTCGAACAGCGCGTCGGCCAGGTGTTCATGCTGGGCTTCGTCGGCACCGCACTCAACGATGCCAATCGAGCCCTCATTGGTGGCCTGCACCTCGGCGGCGTCACCCTGTTCGGGCGCAACATCGACAGCGGCTCACAGCTGGCCACGCTCGACGCCGCGCTGCAGACCATCGCGGACCCGGTGCCGCTGTTTATCTCCGTTGACCAGGAAGGCGGCCTGGTGGTCCGCGTGACCGACGGCGCCACCATTTTCCCCGGCAACATGGCCCTCGGCGCCACAAGCGACCCCAGCCTGGCCAGGCGCGTCGCCGAAGCGTCCGCCGCCGAGCTCCTGGCTATGGGCGTCAACATGGACCTGGCGCCAGTCGTCGACGTCAATACCAACCCGCTTAATCCCGTCATCGGCGTTCGTTCGTTCGGCTCGACGCCCGAGTTCGTCTCGCAGTTCGCTACGCAGACGATTGCTGGCCTGCAGTCCAGCGGCGTCAGCGCGGTCGGCAAACACTTCCCTGGCCACGGCGACACTGCGGTCGATTCACATCGCGACCTGCCCGTGGTGCTCCATTCACGTGAACGTCTCGATTTGATCGAGCTGCAACCGTTCCGAGCCGCGATGGAAGCCGGCGTCGACGGCATCATGACTGCCCACCTGTACGTACCGTCCATCGAGTCGCGCCAGGATGTGCCGGCTACTCTCTCGAAGACGGTGCTGACCGGTTTGCTACGCGAGCAGCTCGGCTTCAACGGTTTGATCCTGACCGACGCGCTGGACATGGACGCCATTAAGAAGGATCGCTCGGCGGCCGAAGCCGCGGTCGAAGCTTTCGAGGCCGGGGCCGACATGCTGCTGATCGCGGGCATTAATGCCGACGACCGGGCTCACCTGTCTGAAGGTCCGCCGGCCCTGCTCGCAGCCGTCAAGTCAGGACGCATCAGCGAGGAGCGGCTGAATCAATCCGTCCTGCGCATCCTGGAAGCGAAGGCCAAACGCGGCATCCTGGCGGGTGCGGTGGCTCGACCGCCGACGCCGAGCGCCACGGTTTTGAATAGCGCCGAGCATCGCGCCCTGGCTTTGGACGCAGCACGCCAGGCGGTGACCCTGCAGCGCGACAGCGAGGGACTGCTGCCGCTGCGCACGACCCAGAAGGTGCTGGTCGTGGTGCCCGATGCGCCGACAAGGAGCGACGTTCAGGACGATCAGCTCGCCAGCAGCCTGCTGGACGCGGTCCGCCTGTTTGCGCCGGCGGCAGTTGGCAGCACGGCGGGGGGAGCGGTCAGCGCCGCGAGTAGTGTCGATGTTGT
>DASYKL010000761.1:0-7581 GCA_035995405.1 Chloroflexota bacterium | reverse complement strand
CATTGCCTGGGTGTCGGACCCCGCAACATCAATTCCGGCGATTGCCGCTGTCGATATCTGGAAGACGACACCGTTCGTCGCGCTGCTGCTGCTAGCTGGACTCCAGGTGATTCCGGGTGACATCTACGAGGCGGCCCGCGTTGACGGTGCCAGTGCCATCCAGCAGTTCACCCGTTTGACGCTGCCACTGTTGCGCCCGGCGATCCTGGTCACGATGATTTTTCGCACGCTTGACTCACTGCGCGTGTTCGACGTCTTCTACGTCATGTTCGGCAGCCGACCGGATACGCAGACGATGTCGATTTATGCGCAGCAGAATATCGTGTCGTTTGCATTACTGGGGTATGGGTCAGCGATAGCCGTAGCCATATTTGTGGTCATCGGCATTTTCGTCGTGGCCTACGTCACGTTGCTGAAGGTGGAGACGACATGACCCGCGACCGCAACCGCATCTTTATTTCGAAAACGCTCTTCTACGTGGTCCTGGCGATCATCTTCATCTACATCGTGTTCCCGTTCTACTGGGCGTTCCGCTCATCGGTGAGTCCAGATAACGAGCTGTTCGTCACACCCGTGCACTACTGGCCAAACCAGCCGACATTCCAGCATTACCAGCAGGTCCTGGGCGACGGCCAGTTCCAGGTCGCGCTGCGCAACTCGACGATCGTCGCGGTGTCGGCAACAGTCCTGTCGTTGGTGGTCGGTACCGTGGGCGCCTATGCGCTGGGCCGCTTCCGCTTCACCGGTCGCCTGCCGGTGATGTACCTGATTTTGTCGATGACGATGTTCCCCTCGATCGCCATCCTGGGAGCCTTGTTCGACCTGGTCCGGCGGTTCGGTCTGTACAACAATTTGCTGTCGCTGGTCATTACGTATCTCGTGTTTTCATTGCCGTTTACGGTGTGGGTGCTCACCAGTTTCTTCCAGAGCTTGCCCAAAGAACTGGAAGAAGCAGCCTACGTTGACGGCGCCAGTCCGTTCCAGACGCTGTACAAAGTTATGCTGCCGCTGGTCGCACCAGGCATGGTGACGACCGGTTTGCTGGCGTTTATCGCCGCCTGGAATGAATTCCTGTTTGCGGTGTCGTTCACCCAGACGCCAGACAAGCGAACGGTGCCGTTAGCGATCTTCCAGTTCGCGACGACAACGGCTGGCGGCTATGAAGTACCGTGGGGTCAGATCATGGCTGCGACCGTCATCGTGACGATCCCCTTGATCATCCTGGTCCTCATTTTCCAGAATCGCATCATCAGCGGCTTGACCGCCGGCGCCGTCAAAGGCTGATCCGCTCCATCCGTCAGCGTCCGCCGCGCCTAGCCACGAAGCTCACCGCGCGTCGGACGCTCACTCCATGTCGCCAGCCTCCGTTCTCTTCTTCACCTGCCACGACCTCGGCCAGCATCTGGGCTGTTACGGCCAGCCTACCGTCACCTCACCCGCCCTCGATCAGCTGGCCGCCAGCGGCGTTCGCTTCGCCCGCGGCTTCTGCACCGCCCCGCAGTGCAGCCCGAGTCGCGCGTCCCTCCACACCGGCCGCTATCCCCACAGCACCGGCGTCCTCGGGCTGGCCCACGCCCCCTACGGCTGGCGACTCGACCCGCGCGAACGCCACGTCGCCCAGTTGCTGGCCGCTGCCGGCTACAGCACCACGCTGGTTGGCATGCAGCACCTGATTGAACGCGGGTCGGCGTATGAGCTCGGCTACGAGCGCGTTCTGCCTGTTGCACCCGCTTTTGACGAAGCCGACGCTGCCATCAGCTTGCTGGGTGAACTGTCGGCCGCGGACCAGCCGTTTTACCTGGAGGTCGGTTTCGAGGAACCGCACCGCCCCTATGACTTCGGCGGTGCTCTGCCCGACACCAGCCGAGGCGTTGCTGTTCCGGCCTACCTCCCCGACGTCCCCGAGGCGCGCGAAGACTTCGCCGCCTTCCAGGGCTCAATTCGTCAGATGGACACCGCCGTCGGCCGCATTCTGCACGCGCTGGACGACCTGGACCTGACCGAGCAGACGTGCGTCATCTTCGCTACCGACCACGGCGCGGCGATGCCGCGGGCCAAGTGCACCCTGTATGACCCGGGGATCGAGATCGCCTTGCTCTGGCGCTGGCCCTCCGCCGGCATCGCCGGCGGCGCAGTGATAAGCGACCTGGTCAGCAACGTCGACGTGACGCCGTCGCTGCTCGAAGGCCTCGGCCTGCCTCCACCGCCGAACCTGCACGGCCGCAGTTTTTGGAACAAGATAGCCGCCTCGCCAACGACGTCGGCCTACGTGCCCCGCGACGAAATTTTCGCCGAAAAGACGTTCCACACCTATTACGAGCCGATGCGGGCCATCCGCACCGCTCACCACAAGCTCATCGTCAACTTCGAAGTCAGCACCCGTGTCGATGTCCCCAGCGACATCCGCGAAAGTCCTATCTACCCACTCATGCTGCGTCAGCTCGACGATGTCCGCCCACCCGTCGAGCTGTACGACTTGCAGGCCGACCAATGGGAGCAGCGCAACCTCGCCGACGCGCCGCACGTGGCCGCCCTCCAGACAGACCTGCGCCAGCGCCTGCTAGGGTGGATGGCAGAAACCGACGACCCGCTGCTGCGCGGCCCGGTCGCGTCGCCCTACTACGCCGATGCGCTAGCCCGCCTGCGAGCCGACTAACTCGTTCTCCTGAACTGAACTGAACCGCGAGGTGGATTTGCCGCTGTCGCTCGTCACCACATTGCTTTTGAAGCTATCTAGACTTGCCGCACTGCCGACTGGCACACACGTTGCGGAACAAGGCGCGCCGATGCCTGCCCGCCACGCGGCGCCACGCTACAGACCCGTCGCCGCGGCGGTCGCCCTCCTCCTGCTCGCGACCGCCTGCCAGGGCCAATCGCCGCCGCCCGCACCCACCGCCGACTCGGCTCAGAGCGCCCCGAGCCCCAAGCCCGCGGCAGTCGGCTCACCGAGTCCTGGTCTGAGTGCCGCGTCGCCCGGACCGTCACCGTCGGCCGCACCCAGCCCGTCGCCTGCTGTAGCCAGTGGCAGCGGGCTGACCCTCGACGACTACCCGTTCGCGGTCATGATCGACAACATCGCCGAGGCGCGACCGCACTTCGGCCTGGCCAACGCCGACGTCGTCTACGAAGCGCCCGCCGAAGCCGGCATCCCACGGCTGATGCCGATTTACCTGCGCGCCGGCGGCAACGCCGACAGCATCGGCCCGGTCCGCAGCACGCGCCACTACTTCGTCTACCTGGCCAACGAGTACCGCACCCCGTTGGTCCATATCGGCGCCTCGCCGCAGGGCTTCGACGCGCTGAGCGCGACCGGTCTGCCCGATGTCGACGAAGCCCGCGGCGATGGCGGCTTCGTCCGCGTCCAGAGTCGTCAGGCGCCGCACAACGCGTTCGTCAGCACCAATTCCATCCGCGAGGTCCTGCGTCAACGAGGCGGTCCGGTCAAAGCGACCACCGGCCCGCTCACTTTTGGCAATTACCTGCCCGGCCAGCAGCCGGCGACGACGATCAAGATCCCCTATCCCGGGCCAGAAGGGTATAGCGTCGAATACGACTACGACGCCGCTCAGAAAGTCTATCGACGCATCATGGACGGCCAGCCCCACAGAGACGGCTCGACTGGTGAGCAGTACACCGCCTCGTCGATCGTCGTCGAATTCGCCGACGTCCAGCCGATCCCCAACGACACCGCCGGCCGCGTCGACGTGGGTCTGGTCGGCACCGGCAAAGGCGTACTGATAGCGCAAGGCACACAAGTCCCACTACAGTGGAGCCGAGGGAGCGTGCGCGAAGCGACTCAGTTCAAACGCGCCGACGGAGCACCGTTTGTGGTGCCCACGGGACAGGTCTGGATTCAGATCGTGCCCCTGGAAACGCAGCTCAGCGTGTCTTGAGGTGACAAGCTCACAGACGCCGATCCATGCGACCAACGCCTGGAACCCTACGGGCCGCAATCTGCAACCGCTCCCCGGCACACGCCTCTACTTCACCCACGCCGACGCGTTGAGTGGTCCGCGCACGTTCGTTCTGCTCGGCGATCAGCACCACCTGACGTTCGTCGGCGACCTGCCAGAGCACGTCGCCCCAGCCGAGCTGCGGTCCATCGTCCTGGCCCAGTTCGGCCTCTACCCGCACCTGGTAGATCTGAACCTCGCCCCCGGCCTCCCGCACCCCGTGGCAGACAATCCGAGGCAGCGCTGATTGATGCCCCTGCCAAGCCGACCAGTCAGAGCCCCGAACGCATGACGCTCTCCGTCCCCGCGGTTGTCGCCATCGACCTCGGCGGAACCAAAGCACTCGCCGGCGTCGTCGAAGCCAACGGCACCGTCCGCTCCCGCGTGTGGCTGCCCAGCCGTGACCTGAGCGGCCGGCCCGGCGAACTCCTCGATCGCCTCGCCGGAGGCGCTGTCACCGCCGCCAGCGAAGCCGACCTGCCCTTCGAAGCCATCGCCGCCATCGGCATTTGCGTGCCGGGCCCGCTGGATGTGACACGCTCCGTCGTGGCCATGACGCCCAACCTTGGTTGGGTCAACCTGGCCGTGCGCGAAGAGCTCGAGCGTCGCCTGCCGACCAAGCCGGTCTTCCTCGAGAATGACGTCCGCGCCGCCGCCCTCAGCGAGTACCAGCTCGGCGCCGGGCGCGGCTACGATTCGATGCTGGCCGTATTTGTCGGCTCGGGTGTGGGCGGTGGCATCATCGTCGACGGTCGCGTCTACCATGGCGAGCACGGCGGCGCTGGCGAGATCGGCCACATGGTCGTCCGCGCCGGCGGGCCGCGCTGCGGCTGCGGTCGCGCCGGGTGCTTAGAAGCCATGGCCGCTCGCGATGCGGTCGGTCGGTACGTGATCCAGGAGGTCAAGCGTGGCCACCGCAGCCTGCTGACCGAGATCCTGGACGGCAATCTGTTAGCGCTAACGAGTCGGGATCTGGCTGAAGCTATCGCCCAATCGGATGCCGTCGCGATCCGCGCCGCCCGTCGCAGCGCGCGCTATACCGGCCTGGCTATTGGCGGCGTCGTCAACCTGCTGGATCCCGCCGTGGTCGTGATCGGCGGTGGCATTGCCGAAGCGCTTGGCCAACGCTATGTGGAGTACGCGAGTGAGATCGCCAATCGCCAGATCCTGGCGTCGGAAGCGCGCAACTTACCGATCGTGGCCTCGAAGCTCGGCAATGACGCCGGCTTGCTCGGTGCGGCGATGACCGCATTTGCCGGCCTGGCGAGTACCTGATCGCGAGTGGTTCTGCGACCAGATCCCGGCCCGTTGGCCACCACCCTCCTGCTGGTTCGACACGCGGAAACACATGACAACGTCAGCATGCGTCTGTCCGGCTGGACCGACGCCGACCTGTCGCCGCTCGGCGAGAGCCAGATCGAATTGCTGGCCGACCATTTCAATCGCCAGCACGGACACATCGACGCGCTCTACGCCAGCCCACTGATCCGCGCCAGACGCACCGCCGAGGCCATCGGCGCATTGACTGGCCATACGCCCATTCTCCTGGACGATCTCAGAGAGATGTACTTCGGCGAGCTCGACGGCCGCCCCTTCGAGGAGCTGCGCGACGCCTACGCCCACCTCCTCGAGGCGGACGAAAACAGCGAGCTCGAAGATTTCGTCTGGCCCAGCGGTGAGTCCCGCAGCGGCTTCACCAACCGCGCTCTGCAAGTCACCAACAACATCGCGAGCCGCCACCCCGGTGGCCTGGTAGGTGTAGTCACCCACGGCGGCCTGATCGCCACGCTGATGACGATCCTGCACCACGAATCAGCGGCCAACTGGCGCAAATGGGTCGTCCCCAACGCCAGCCTGTCCGAAATCCTATGGGACCCAACGAGACAAACAGGCGCCCTGGTCCGCCACGGAGACGCCACCCACCTGGCTCCCCTAGGTGTCTTCGAAACCGAAGACTGAGGCGTCTCGTCAGTCCGCCGGCCTGCTCCGAGTTCTAGCGTCTAGCGCCGCGTCAAGACCGCCTGCGCTTCTTGGACCTGATGACTCGCGCTCCACGACAGCGATCGCGATGGCAATTGCCGCCACCCGCCGCCCCCACCGTTCACGCTCACGCGGTATTCCGCCGCAAACGTAATCCCGAGCCCGATGGTGTACGTATCCTGCGCGCCATTGATCCCGAGTGAGCTCCAGCGATACGGATGCTGCACCGGCGATGGATGGGCGCTATCAACAAACGGCATGCCCAACGCATCGCCACAATCGCTCATACCCGAACAGGCAATGTCGCGCCCGTGCTGATCGCCAAAGTCCCAGGCAAACCGACCCGGCCACAGCCGCACGTCAATGCCAAACGTCGTCGTATCAATAGTGCATTCTCGCCGTGTCCTCGGTCGGCCGTCCGATCCAAGAACAGGCATACCGCGAGCGTCGCGCTCCACCACCTGGCGGCAGTTTTCGTGCTGTTCCAGCACGGTCTCAGACTGCGACAGCAACCCGCCATCGTACCCTTCGACCCAGAACCACGTAGGCACCGCAACCATCCCCCGCGCCGGGTTCATCATGATCCGCAAATCAGGCGGCGGTAACTCCGCCTCCATCCGCAACGCGATCGCCAGCGGATCGACACGGTCCTGCGGCGCCACAGTCACACAAGGCAACCCGCCGAGGCTTGTAGGGGGCACGAACATATAGTCATCGCGGCGACAGTAAATCGGAAGCGAGAAGATCCCGCTCGGGCCAAGAGGATTATCGGCGCTACCTTGCGGTGGCGTGTTATCGGAACTTTGACGAGAAGCGATAAAACTAACCTTGACACCACCCCGACATTCGTGAAAGGCCTCAACTTCGGTCGACCACCCGAGGCGCGAGTCGATCGTCACATCGGGGCCCGATCCACTCGTGCAATTTCCGGCTTGAGCCGTTGTGGGAGCGGCCAGGAGCAACAATAGTCCGAGTGCACACAAACGTAACCGCAACTTCAAACTGCTATGGGGCACGAACACTGTCGACAACTCTCCATGTTCCTGCAGTCTTGTTTAACGTGTATAGAACTTGAAGCTCATCGGAGGACGGATCAGTTAGCGGCTGATTACTCACGGGGTCGACGTAAACGCTATTGCTAATGTAGTCGTCAACCAGTTGTGCTATGTCTCCACTCAGACTGACTACGCGTGACTCATGATCGACGTCGGTTTTTATCGCGCGTTGTTCGATCTTCAGTTCGTCGATGCGCTGCGAAATGCTGTTCAAGTGAGCGCCGCCCATGGCTTCAGCTAGGTGCGATTTATCGAGGTTTAGGAGAGCCTGCGAGCGCACCTGCCAATACTTGTCGTACGCCTGGTCTATCTCTGCAACCGAAACCGGATCCAATGTGGGGCGAGCAGTAGCCGTGGGTTCGCCATTGGCGGTTAGTGTCGTAACTGGCGCCCGCGCCGGCACGGCTGTAGGCGTCATCGTTTCGTACGCTGCGAGAAGAAGCGGTTTTGGGGTCGAAGTCAGCGCAACCTGTGGGACTGGAGTCCTCACTTCAGCGACCGCCGCCGTATTGGGCGTAGGCGACGCTGGCGGCGGTTCCGATCTCGGACGCAGGTTTTGATTCGCCCAAATTCCCGCGGCTAGCAGGACCACG
>DASYKL010000760.1:0-2757 GCA_035995405.1 Chloroflexota bacterium | reverse complement strand
CCCGTTAGCGGCACCGGTGATCGCGTCGGTGGGTGAGCTGAGAAACTGGATCTCTCCTTTGAGCAGTGCGGTCTGGCCGATGTTGCCGGCCATCGGCTGGATCGTCAGGTCGACGCCACGGGCACGGAACAAGCCCTCCTGTACGCCGACGTACACCGGCAAACCGGAGACGGCGGGTGAGGCGACGCTCATGATCGCCGTGGTTAGAGCAACACTTGTGGGCGGCGCGGTGGCTGGGCGCGGCGGCGCACAGGCGGCGGCGAGCAGGACGATCAGACCGACGGCCACGATGAGCGGCAGTCCGCGCAGTGGTTTAGTGGTCACGCAGGAGCTTGCCGTAGCCGGCGACGGTATCTGGCAAGCCGCTGCAACGCAGCGCATCCCAGAAGATGGCTTGCCCCGCGGCGACGACATTGACGCCCAGCTCCTGCTCGAGCGCTTCGACATTCTCCACTACCGGCCAGTGCGGACACGGGAAGTACAGCGTGTCAGCCTCGGGGTGTTCGCGCAACAGCTGGCGCGCAAGTTGTGCCGAGATGTCGCCGGGCACACTGCCAAGCTCGATCGGTTTGTAGCCACCTGCTTTGAAGCCGACGGCCTCGAAGCCGAAATGATCGAGATACCCATAGGCCGAAGAGTGGGATTCGGCGAACGGTTGAACGACGGCCAGACGGGAGGCCCCCAGGGCCTCGAGCGCTTTCATCTGCGCACTCAAGCTGCTGGTCACTTTCACTGCGCAGGCGTCGCTCGTTTCCTGCATCAAGGCCTCGACCCCACCGGGACCGGCGGCGGTCAAATTGATGGGTACGCCACCGAGGACAACAACGTCCACGCCGGCTCGCGCCATCTCGCGAGCGACGCCGCGCGCCAGCTCGAGACTCTCGTCCAGCTCAGCCTGGCTCATCTCTCGAATGGCGAGCGTCGTAATCACCAGACTCACCCCATCCGGCATCACGCGGTAGAAATCGCGACAGAAGACTTCGGTGAGTCGGGGCGGCGACGTATAGCCGATGCGCGCTCGATGACCGTACACACCCACATGATGACAGCCCGCGGGGTTGCGCCGTTCGGACCCGCATCCGCAACATGAGTCGTAGTGCCGACGACTCCTGGGCCCACGTCGTCGGAACGGCGGAGGCGGCGGTCGGCCTTAGCGGTTCCAAATTTCCGCACGTATTTCATCAGCGCATCAATCGCCCAGTGCGGTGGCTGGCTGCTGCGGACGACCCAGGCGTGGCTGGTTCTCGACCTGACCGGGTCGCCGGCGGCGCTTGCGTTTGTCACGATTGCCCAGGCGCTGCCGGTCACCATCTTGACCTTGTTCGCGGGGATCTTGATCGACCGCACCGAATCGCGACGCTTGCTCGTTTTCGTGCAGCTGATCTTCGGCGCCCAGGCAGCCCTCCTCGCCGCGTTGATCCTGACCCACCAGGTCCAGTTCTGGCACATCATCGTGTTGGCGAGCCTGCTCGGCGTGGCGAGCGCGGTCGATTTTCCGACACGCTCGACGATCGTCAGCGACCTGCTCGAGCCGCCGCTCGTCGGCAACGGCATCGCCCTGAACAGCGCCATGAACAGCGCGGCACGCATTGTTGGGCCAGGTGTCGGCGGGCTCATGCTAGCCACGTTGGGCAGTGGGTTCTGCTTCGCCGTGACCGCCTGTGCCTATCTCGGCACAACCGTGGGTCTTCTGCTGTTGCGTCGCGAGGAGTTTTATCCACGGCGGCTGGGGCGGCGGACCGCGCTGTTCAAGCAGCTCGCGGAAGGTCTGCGCTACTCCTTCAGCACACCGTCGCTGGCGGTGAACATGATCCTCGCTGGGTTCTTCGGCACGTTCGCCTACAACTGGGCGCTGGTGCTGCCACTCCTGGCTCGCTTCGCCTTGAATAGCGGGGCAGAAGGGTTCGGCGCGCTCAACGTGGCTATGGGCATTGGCTCGACGATCGGCGCCTTCGCGTTGGCTACCCGTCTGAAGCCTTCGATGCGGCTCTTGTTGATTTCAGCCACAGCGTTCGCCGCCGTCATCCTGGTCCTGGCGCACGCGCCAGACATGCCAACCGCGCTGGTCATGCTCGTCTGCACCGGCATGTTGAGCGTGTCGTTCAATGCCACCAACAACACGCTGCTGCAGATCGAAGCGCGCGAGGATGTCAGAGGGCGCGTGCTGTCGCTGTACATGTTCTTGATGGTCGGCACGACGCCGCTCGGTAGCGTCATCACCGGGTTGGCCGCCAGCACGTTCGACGTTCGGGTCGCATTGCAGATCAATGCCGGTCTGTGTCTGGTCGGCGTGACTTTGGCCTGGCTATTCCTCAGGCGTAGCCGAAGCACGACGGTTACCGCCGTCGATGCTCCCATACGTCCGGGTTGAGCAGGCCATGCGGCCGCTCGCCGCGTGCAGCTTGCAGGACGCTGTCGACCACCATCGCCGCGCTGACGGTTTGCGCTTCCGCGGTGGTACCGGCGGCATGGGGCGTGAGTACCACGTTGTCCAGCAGCTCGAATCGGTCGTCGAGGGGCGGCTCGCTGATACGCACGTCCAAGCCGGCACCGGCGATGTTGCCGTTGTTCAAAGCCTCGTAGAGGGCATCCTCGTCAACCAGTACGCCCCGCGCGGTATTGATCAAAATGGCGGTTCGCTTCATCAGCGCTAGCCTGTGGCGATTAACGAGGCCGGCGTTGGCTTCATCTCCGGGCGCGTGAATCGTGACGTAATCACTCCGCTCGAAGAGCTCGTCGAGGCCGACCAGCTCGATG
>DASYKL010000759.1:0-6961 GCA_035995405.1 Chloroflexota bacterium | reverse complement strand
GCTGGCGGGTTGAAAGCCGCTCAGGTCCGCGACTTCATCATGGACAACAACGAGGTCGACAACAACGCGGCCGCCGGGCTGTGGTGCGATATTGCCTGCCGCAATGTGACCTACGTCAACAACCGCGTGCATCACAACCTCACTCAGGGCATTCTCTTCGAGATCTCCGATGGCGCCAGCATCGTCAACAATGCCCTCTGGGAGAACGGCTGGGGCGCTGCATCGGCGGGCTGGGGTGCCGGGATCATCGTCTCCACGTCATCCAACGTCGACGTTTGGGGCAATGTTCTGGCGTGGAACAAAGACGGTATTGCCGTCATCGAGCAAGCACGAACCGACGGTCTACCGGTGCGCAACATTGGCGTGCACGACAACACGATCCTGAACACCGATGGCGCGATGGGTCTTACCTGGCGATCCGACACTCGGCACTTGTTTGACGCTGCGGCAGCAAACCGCGGTGCGCGGAATCAGTATTGGTTCGCCACAACAGAAAACAGACAGCCACGTTTCGCGTGGTCCGGAGAATGGACCAACTTGACAGTGTTCATCCAGACGCCTGGAGATTCAACCGGTACGTACCTGTCAGGCGCCGAGAAGGATGCTGTGCTGGCAAGTCACGGCATGCCAGCACAGCACCGAGCTTAATGCGCTTCCGCGACGAGGGGTACAGATAGCCCAGCCAATGTCTGATTCATCTGCGCCGTCGTCAAATAACTGGAACCTGACCCACCGGGTACCAGGGCAAAGTCAGTAATGAACATGTACTGCGTACTCCACGCGTAGCGTACCGAGACGTACTCGGGCTGGTCGTACCAGATGCGGTTGTTGGCCGCGTGATTATTTGAGGCCGCGTCATACATAACCGAAGCCGTATCCGTAAGCCAGGCGAGTGACAGATTGGTCCAATAGGTTTGCGAGAAGTCACCCGTCACCGTCTTTTTGATGATGACGTTATCGTGCACGTTTGTGCCACTTGCGGTCAGCGACGGAGCCTCAGGTCGATTCTGCCAGATGACTGAAATGCCCGCGTAATTCCAAGCCAGCGTGTTGTGATAGACCTCGGCATTTGTGGAGCTCGAAATGACGATTCCGGCGCCCCAACCCCAGGCCGCTTTACCCCAGCCGTTCTCCCACAACACGTTGTCGTGAATACTTGCGCCATTGGAGACCTCGAAGTTGATTCCTTGCCATTGGTTGTGATGGACGCGGTTATTGGAGAACGTGACGTTGCTGCAGCCGATATCACACCACAGACCAACTCCGTCGTTGTGATCTGCCTCGTTACCATCGATGACGAACCCCTGGACCTGAGCGAGCTTCAACCCACCGGCACCCCAGTTGCGACTGAACGAGATCTTGCGGTTGTCGTGGATCTTGTTGCCCTGAGCGAGACCGCCCTGGTTGACATTTCCACCCGACAAACCTGCCAGGCCGCCGCGCGAGATATCGTTACGCAGCACTCGCACGTTCGTACCACCATTTACGCCTACGTCGGCGCTATGAGCATCCGATATGGTGCTGTCCTGCAGAGTCCAGTTCGAGCGACCGTCATTGGCGACTGCACCAACGACAGCACTATTGCCAGCCTGGCGCATCGTGAGCCCCTGAATGGTGATGCCATCGGCATTGCTGACGATCCAGCGCGCTCGAGTCGTGACCTCCACGGTGTGGCCGGCCGGGTTGTCACCAAGCCGGATGTGGCGATCGCCACTACTGACCAATGCGAACTGGCCCGCTGCGGGTGTAGTGCCAGGAACGACCTGAGTGATTGCCTGGCCATCCACAAATACTTGCTCAGGCCACAAGCAGCTGTTGTTGGTATTCGCTTCGCAGGCGTAGCTGTCGAGACTTACAACAGGCAAAGGTGGCACTGCTAGCGCACTCAGCCAGGTGCTGCCTTGCTGATTCCATGCCGTCCACACATCCGAACCACGAATCTCGGTGCCGGTTTGGCCGAGCAGCGTCAACGGTTTGTCGATCGTGACCGTTTCGCGGAACAAGCACGCTGGCGCGGTCACGGTACCACCCGGCGCAGCCGCGTCGACGAGCGACTGAAGGGTGTTGGTGCACGCTGGCACTGGAACGGGTCCCGGTGGAGGCGGCGCTGTGCCGCTGCCGAGCGTGTAGTGGGCGGCAACGCGGGCAGCTGATAGGGCCGTCGGGTAGAGCGCCACCTCATCGACGACGCCGTTGAATTTGGACAGCCAGGTCGCGTCCGACCAGCCGACGGTGGCGCTGGCTGTGAAGCCAGCTCGAGTGGCAGTCGTCGCGGTGCTGGACAGCGTGCCATCGACGTACAACTGCAGATTCTTGCCACCCTGGACCGTAAAGACCACGTGGTGCCAAACCGAAGTGTCAACGGGGGCGCTAAAGACGGCATAGCTCGGCCACGCGCTACTCAGGTCAGTCATGCCCATGAACCGGTCGCCGCTCAGATACAGGGTCCGTGTGCCGTCCGCGACACCAACGGAAACCACTGGCGCGTTGACGCTGGCCGAGCTCGGCTTGACCCACGCTTCGATGCTGAAGTCAGCACCGACGGCCGTGGTCATGGAATCCTTGATATAGCCACTGCCACTGAACAGGAAGGCGGTGTCCGTGTCGTTGGTGATGGCCCCCTGGGCACCGCCCGACACGCCCAGCAGCCACGCGGTGTGGCCCTTTCCTGAAACGTCTGCAGCAGTCGAGCCGGAAGTCTCGCCCAATCTCCAGTAGGCCGTCGGGCTGTCGGTCAAGACAGCTGCCTGATAGGCGGGCACAGGCGGAGGCGGAGGTGCAGCACCCGTGCCGATGGCATAGTGACTGCTGATGCGGGCCGGCGATAACGCCGTCGGATACAGTGCCACCTCATCAATCACGCCGCTGAATTTGGGCAGCCACGTCGCATCGGACCAGCCGGCAACTGCGTTCGCCGCAAAACCTGGGCGAGTCGGGATGGTCGCGGCGCCAGAAAGACTACCGTCGACATAGAGCTGCAGATTCGAGCCACCCTGGGTGCTGAACACGACGTGATGCCAGACAGAAGTGTCAATCGCGGCACCGAAGACGGCGTAGGTCGGCCACGAGCTGCTGAGGTCCGTCATACCTACGAAGCGGTTACCGTCAAGATACAGCGTCCGCGTGCCGCTGCTCACGCCAATCGACGCGACCGGCGCGTTGACGCTGGAGGAAGTCGGCTTGACCCAGGCCTCGATGGTGAAGTCGTTACCGACAGTCACCGAGGCGGAATCACGCACGTAAGCCGATCCGCCGAAGTAGAAGGCGCTGTCGGGGTCATTCGCGACCGCCCCGCCGGCACCACCCGAGACACCGTACAGCCAGCCCGTCTGCCCTTTGCCAGAGGCGTCCGCCGCGGTCGACCCGGCCGTTTCGTCAAGGCGCCAGTAAAGAGCCGGAGCGTCAGACAAAACCGCGCTTGCATATGCCGATGCAGCAAAACTGCTTGTTGGCGCCAGGGTTTGGCCGGCTATGCCAAACACCAAACTGGCGACCAGAGCGAAGTTGACACGTTGGGAGATGCGGATGTGGTTAGCACCGCGCCAGGGAAACAGCATGTGGCTGTGCAAGCCTCTCAATCACGCCGTCGAGTTCGCCACGTGCGGGCGCCGAAACGGCCAGCTCGGATCGGACTATCTCGCCTGCACCGCGCAGACACCCAGCGGACCCGTCCCGTGACGCTGGGTAACGGATAGTAACGACATCGTGCCCGGGACGAAAGAGGCCGGCCGGCTAACTGTCGGTGCGACCAGGCCTGTCGAGTCGTGGAAGCAGCAGTCGGTCATTACGTCCGGCCTGGTGCTCCTCTCGGCCGTGCTCGGCATCTACACCCAGGGAGTTCTGGCAGCCACCCTTGGCCTCAGCGGCGCGTCAGACGCGTTTTTCGCAGCCCTCGCACTCTGTCTCTTCGTGAGTTACGTCGTCAACACGTCGGTACTGAATCGCGAGGTTCCCGAACTAGCTCGATTGCTCGACCCATCGCATGTTCCGACTGGGGCGTTCTGGGAGCGAGCGTGGCGGCTGACCCGTCCCGTTAGTGTCGTGTGCGCGGCGCTGGGCGTGGCGCTCTTCGTGGGAGCCGACTGGGCAATCAAATTGATTGCTCCTGGCCTTACGCCCGACACCAGCAATCTCGCCGCCGCGTCGCTGCGGGTAATGAGCGTGCCGCTCGCCATCCAACTCTGCAGCAGTGTGCTGATCGCCGTGCAATACAGCCTGCAACGCCAACCGCTGATTCAGGTAACTTCCTTATTCTATTCCGCTTCGGTAATCCCGGCGGTCCTCTTCTTGACGCCCCGGATAGGCCCGATCTCGGCGTCGATCGGTGCGGGAGTGTCGTTCTGCTTGATGTTTGTCACCATCGTGGTCGGCTCGTTGGTGCTGGCGCGGCGCCAGGTTTCCCCGTTCAATCCCAGCCGACCGGCTGGTGCAGAGCCATCTGTTGCAATTGTTACTCTAGCCAGCGTCGTGTTCTATGGACAGACGATCGTCGGCCCGCTGATCGGGTCCACTATCGGCGAGGGCACCGTCGCCCAATTGTCATTCGCATACCGACCCGTCGAGGTCTTGGCCCGAGCGTTGCCTGTGGTCATCGCCTACACGGTCATGCCGACCCTGGCCGCGGCGCACGCTCGTCAGCACCTGTCGCAGGCTCACGCCCAAGCTTCCGAGGCGCTCCGCGTCACGCTGGTGTTGATCCTACCGCTGTCGGCGCTGCTGGTGGCCGTGCGCGATCCGCTCATTGCCGTGCTGTATCAGCGGTCCGCGTTCTCAGCCGATGCGGCGCGGATCGTGGCGCCCACCTTGGCCTGGTACGCCGCGGCATTGCCAGGGCTGAGTATTGTGGTCGTACTCAATGCGATCTTGTTCAGCATGGGCAGGCAGCGATGGCCACTGATCATCGGTCTGGCAATGCTGCTAGCGTATGTGGCCCTCGGCGTGGTCCTGGGACACATCTATGGTGGCATCGGCGTAGCACTGGCGTTCTGCGTCACCAATCTCGTTGGGGCAGTCGCCGGTACAGCCGTTTCAGGGCGCCGCGACGCCCTCGCGCTGTCTGCTGCGCCCTGGTTTCGTTGGACCATCGCTGCCTCGGTAATGGCGCTGGTGTGTGGAGGTGCAGCGGTTCTTCTGGCGCATGCATTGCCCAACCTGGTTCAACTGTTCCTGGGCCTGGTCATAGGCGGTGGTGCAGCGATCGTGTGCGTCGCAGCCGCGCTGGCGGGCTCAGTGCGGGCAGGGCGCGCCTGGTTGGACCAACACGTGATCCGCGTGCTTCGCCCGAATGCGAACCCGTCGCCTCGCTAAACACCTCGTCGCGAATGTGCAACTGCCTTCGCGTAAATGTCGATCAACATCTGATAGTTCGTCTCGGGCGTGTACTTGGCCGCGTACTCTTCCCTCGCGCGGCGCGCCATCAAGGCCATTGCCTCAGGCATGCGCCAAGCATGCATTGCCGCATCAGCGAGCGACTGTGGCTCACCAGCCGCGAAATGCAAGCCCGTTTGCTCGTGCTGGACCACGCTGGCCACGCTGCCCAGGTTGCTGCCGATGACAGGCACGCCTGCCGCCAGCGCTTCGAGAACGACCAGTGAGAACGGCTCATACCACACTGACGGAAAGATCAGAGCGTAAGCGTCGCGCATCAACTGCTGGACTCGATCGCGCTCCTGCTGGCCGAGCCATTCGATGTTCTGTTGCGAGCGCGCGGCGGCGGTGACAGCACTGCGTAGCGACCCATCACCAACGACCTTTAGAGGAATTGGACTGTCGAGCAAGCGCCAGGCGTCGAGCAACGTCTGGACACCCTTGACCTCGGTCAGCCTGCCAACGAAGAGCATATAGCCGCCCCGTCTTTCGCCAACGCCCGGATCGTGGTTGACGAAGTTCGGTTTGACGCACACCCGGTCGGCTGGCAGGCCGCCAGCGACAAGTATCTCGCGCATGCCCTCGGTCAGTGCGATGTAGGCATCGATCGCACGCTTCCAGGTTCCTGCCGCGCGATGAACCGCCAGCAGCGCCGCGACGCCCGCCGATGCGGCCCAGCTATCTCGATAGCAAGCGTGCACGACACCTGGCCAGGGCATTGCCTTGCCCACGCAGTCTTCGCAAGGCCGACCGTCGCGGTACAGGGTCGCCGATGGGCAAATCAGACGGTAGTTGTGCAGCGTCTGGACGACGGCAACACCCTCGGCGCGAGCGGCATAGTAGGCCGCGGGCGAGACAAGCGGCAGGGTGTTGTGGACGTGCATGACATCGGGCCGCACCTGACGCAGCAAGGTCCGCAGCTCCCTATACGTCGCCTGGTTCCACATCGTTAGCCGCGCTCGAGTAACCGCGCCGATCGATTCGAGGTCGTCGTTGCGGCGGGTATAGCTCCAGACCGCGTGCCCGCGGGCCTCGAGCATCGCCCCCTCGCCACGAAAAACTTCATCCTCGCCACCGGGCTGCTGATAATAATTGTGGACAAGCAGAACGCGAGCGCGGGATTCAGGCAATGCCTTCGACCACCAGCCACATGTTACGATCGATCGCGTTCCCAGATCGGATGCAGAACACTCCAGTCATCGGCGGGCCAGCGCCGCACAGCGCCGAGCGAACGGCTCGCAAACTCGCGGGTTTCGCCCTGCGGCACGTGCCCCGAACACCAGCCAGTTCGGATGCAGCCTGGTGCCTCGACGTGGGGTGTGGCAACGGCTCCATAACCAGGCAGCTCGGGCGTACCTTCTCGAACATCGTCGGCATTGACGTGGAACAAGACCGGTTGGACGACTTCCACGAGCAAGTTGAAGGCGATCGGCGATACCACATCTTGCGTATGTCCGCCGACGCGATCGGTTTCCCCGATGCTGCCTTTCCATTTGTGACGTCGTTTGAGGTGCTCGAACACGTGCCGGACTTGCAAACTTCGGTCGAGGAAATCGTGCGCGTCATACAGCCTGGCGGGCGGCTGGTGATTTCG
>DASYKL010000758.1:0-2891 GCA_035995405.1 Chloroflexota bacterium | reverse complement strand
AAGGGACGTTCTCGTATCTGCCCGATCTGACCGACCAACAGATCACGTCGCAAATTGCATACGTGCTCGACCAGGGTTGGGCTGTCTCGATCGAGAGCACTGACGACCCCCACCCACGCAACGTCTACTGGGACATGTGGGGCCAACCGATGTTCGACGTGCACGACCCGGCCGCGGTCATGGACGAGCTGCGCGCGTGCCGCGAAAGCGTGCCCCAGCAGTACATCAAGATCAGCGCGTACGATGCACGGCTCGGACGGCAAACGACAGCGCTGAGCTTCATCGTCAACCGTCCCGACGAGGAGCCTGGTTTCACTCTGGAGCGCCAGGAGCAGTCGGATCGCAGCGTGCGCTACACGTTGCGGTCTTACGCCGCCGACAAGCCGCACGGGCATCGCTACGCGCCGTGATCGAGGCTCTGCCGACGGCCGTGGAGTCCACCATCGACATCGACGCTGCCTTGCGCGAGTCGCACATCACCGAGGTGCTGACCCAGCTGGATGCAGATCTGATAGGACTGCAGCCAGTCAAAACACGGATTCGCGAGATCGCCCTGTTGCTGATCGTAGACAAGCTCCGCCAGCAGGTGGGTTTGACGACGGCGCCGCCTACGCTGCACATGTCGTTTACTGGCGGGCCAGGCACCGGCAAGACGACCACCGCGTTGCGCATGGCGGAGATCCTGCGACGACTCGGTTACGTGCGCAAAGGGCACCTGGTGGCGGTCACGCGGGACGATTTGGTCGGCCAGTTCATCGGACATACCGCTCCCAAAACGCGCGAAGTATTAAAGCGAGCCATGGGCGGCGTGCTGTTCATTGACGAGGCGTACTACCTGCATCGACCCGAGAACGAGCGCGATTACGGCCAGGAAGCTATCGAAATCCTGTTACAGGTCATGGAAAACCAGCGCGATGATCTCGTAGTAATTCTGGCTGGCTACAAAGACCGGATGGAGACGTTCTTTCAAAGCAACCCTGGCTTGCGCTCACGCGTGGCGCACCATATTGACTTCCCTGATTACACGCTGGACGAGCTAGGCCAAATTGCGCAGCTCCTGTTGGGCAGGCTCAATTACCGCTTCAGTCCGTCCGCCGAGACGGCAATGAGTCAATACATCGAACGGAGAAAACAGCAGCCCAACTTCGCCAACGCGCGTAGCCTGCGCAACGCGCTCGACCGGGCGCGGCTACGGCAAGCCAATCGGATCCTGTCCAGCGGCGGCACCGTCACGCGACGCGATCTCGAGACGATCGAGGCCGAGGATATCCTGCAGAGCAGCGTTTTCTCGTTACAGACCTAACGCCTCGCGCACGCGGGGCGCAAGCGCGCGACTTACGGGCACCTCGCTGCGGTCTTTGTCCTGTACGCGCAGGAGGTACGCGCCAGCGAAGAAGGGGTGGACCTCTTCCACGTGTTCTGGATTGACCAGGTAAGCGCGGTGGACACGGAGGAAGTGGTGGGGGGTGAGCTGCTCTTCCAGGTCGGATAGCGAGCTGCGGCTGCGGTATTCCGCGTCGAACGTGCGGACGAAGACGTGATGCCCGCGGGCATGCACGATGCGAATATCGCTGATGCGCAGCAAAACGGTGTGGCCTTCGCCCTCGACTGGCAGTTTGTCAACGACAGTACGGCTCGGAGCGGGTCGTAGCACGGCCCGACCGGCGATTCGTTCCAGCGCGCGTCGTAAGCGGAGCTCCGACACCGGCTTGACCAGATAGTCCACCGCGCCGACTTCGAACGCCGCCAGGGCATGCTCATCGAACGCCGTCACGAAAATGACGTTCGGCCGTTCCGGGAGCTTGTTGATGATCTCGGCGGCATCAAGTCCATTCAGCCCCGGCATGCGAATGTCGAGAAAGAGCACGTCGTAGCGCTCGTGCTGCAGCAGTGCCAGCACTTCGGCGGCGCTGGCGGCTTGCTCGATAATCCCGACGCCCCCAACGCGGCGGAGCATGTACACCAGCTCATCACGCGCCAGCATCTCGTCGTCTGCGACGAGCGCGCGCAACTGTGCTCGCACGCTCATGCCTGGCCAGTGCCGCCGCCGTCTTCGGCGAGCCAGAAACTCACCCGTGTGCCGTGACCGGGCTCGCTTTCGATGCGCAGCCCACTGGCCGGCCCGTACAGGCTTTGCAGACGGTGGTGGACGTTGCTCAAGCCCATTCCCAGACCCGTACCGAAGCCGAGTGTCAACACCTGATGTTGTTGTTCGGGCGCGATACCAACACCGTCGTCGACGACCGAGATGCGGAATCCACTGCCCTCGCGATGCGCAGCAATGGTCACGTTACCGCGGCTCGGCCGACGCTCGAGTCCGTGGATGATGGCATTCTCGACAAGCGGCTGGACCACCAGGACGGGCAGCACGATGCGACGCGCGTCGGGTTCGATCTCATAGCTGACGTTCAGGCGTTCGCCTAGTCGAGCACGCTCGAAGGTCAAGTAGCGTTCGACGTACGCCAGGTCGTCCTCCAGGCTGCACAGCTCGCCATGCTTGGCCAGCGTTTCGCGGAAGAACTCGGCGAATTCGATGACCAGATCGTGCGCGACATCGGGCCGCGAACGGATCAGCGCGGCGATTGCAGTGAGCGTGTTGAAGAGAAAATGGGGTGAGATCTGGGCGCGCAGCGCTTCGAGCTCGGCGCGGGTGACACGTGCGGCGCGGGCGTCGAGATCTGCCAACTCGAGGTACATCCCGAACAGACGGGCCAGACCAGCGGCGGCCCGCGCCGCATCAGCCGGTATGCCTCGGGCGGTGCCGACCCGATACAGCTTCAGGGCGCCGACAGTCCGCTGCTGGACGCGCAGTGGCAAGACCAGCGCCGCACCGAGTGGACAGGTTGGCTCGCGGCAGCCGATGCGACGTCGCCCATACGCTGAGATCGGCT
>DASYKL010000757.1:0-7263 GCA_035995405.1 Chloroflexota bacterium | reverse complement strand
CGACTCTCTGCTGGCCTACCTGTACAAGAAGGCGCGTTACGGATTCTTCCGGGTGACGGTCTACCAGCGGCACCCATCCAAGCTCAAAGGGGACTCCTATACCCCGCCCTGGATGGGTATGCAGATCGTCTTGGCCGCCCTGCTGCCGCTGGTCTCGGTCGGCACTGCACTCGGCTTGCCCAGCAAAGTGACGGCCCTGGCCGCGCTCGCCTTCGCCGCTACGAGTACGCCTTTGCTCCGCCGCGCCGCGCTGACGGATCGGGCGCTGCTCCCATGGGTCGTGCCGTTGAGTTTTCTGAGGGCGTTTGCGCAAGGGCTCGGCCTGGCGTGCGGTTTGGCCAGACGACGGGTCCTCACCCGCGGGTGAGCGTCAGCTTGCAGGCGGTGCTGGGCGGCCTGACGTCAGTGCTGCTGGTGTGCGGGCGACCGAAGGCATTGACATCCACCTGATTCCAGTCGGCAAACGACGCCGAGGCAGTCGCGTCTTTAGCGCGACTTGGCCATCTCCTGGGTGCGGCTGCCTTACTGGCCGAAGAATTCGATCAGTCACAAAGCCGTCAATGCCATCTCCCTTGTGCCCTTGTTCGCGCTCGGGGTCATGGGCTGGGCCTCATCATGGCGGCATGGCGCTTGTGTGGCTGTCACGACCACCGGCGTAGCGGTTTTCGGCCTGACGTGCATGGTTACCTTTGTCGACCACGACCAACGCTGTCCGTCGCCAGCCGAGTTGTTTGTGATGCCGCTCGGCGCGGTCGGCTTCGAGCGCGTCCTCTCCTGGGTGGCTGCGTGAATGACACTGCAGCGGCTCGGTCTGTGGCGTCAAAGGGGCCTCGCCGAACTCATGTCGCAGTCGTTCTGTCGTTGAAGGCGCTATCGCGCTCTGGCTTCCATCTGGCGGCGATGGGGCTGGTATTGCGCAGCGGGCTGGCAGGTCTGAGCCTACTCAACGTGATTTTGCTGGCTCGCGTGCTCGGTCCAACGGGCCGCGGCCACTATTTTCTGTTCGTAGGCGCGGTGGCCATCCTGGCACGCCTGGCCGATGTCGGGATGTCGCCAACCGCCGTCGTCTTCACTAGTCGCTATCCGGGTGCGCTGCGGACGATTCATCGCCGTTTGGCGGGCCTGCTGCTGTTTTTTTGGCTGATCGTGGCAGCTCTGGCCAGCGTGCTGATCGTCAATGGTGTCCTCGGCGACCTCCCACCGGATGCTGGCTGGCTCGCCGTGGCCGTCCTGCCCTTCGCCATGTATGAGCAGCTATGGCTGCACCTGATGGTTGGCATGCGCCGCGTGGTGGCAATGAATGTGGTCCAACTCGCGACGGGGTTGCTTGTCCTGGTTTTGAATGTGGCGCTGGTGGTGCTCTCTCCAGGCGGTGTCGTTGTCGCCGTGGGGATCTATTGCCTCGCGCTGGTGGTCCGCACGCCGTTCATGGCCATCCAGGCGGCGCGCGCGGCGACGCGTGCTGAAATTGTGGGCCAGGTACCGCCGAGTATGCGCGAGATCGTGTCGTTCAGCGTACGCGGCTATCCCAACGCGTTGGCCACGCTGCTGTGGACGCGGTTGCCGGCGTTCGTCCTGGATGTATTCCATGGCGCGGATGCGGTTGGCTTCTTCTCGATTGCCCAGCAAATCCTCGAACAACTGATCCTGCCAATTCAGGCGGCCCAGGACGCAATCTACCAACGGGTGGTGCGACTCGACCGTACGGAGGCGACTAACGCCATGAATCGCTACTTGCGTCTAGGGGTCTGGAGCATGCTGCCGCTGGCCGTCGTATGCGCCGCGGTCGCGCCCTGGGTGGTACCACTGCTCTTCGGCGACGTATTTGAGCGCTCCGTACCGGTCTTACAGATCCTGCTGATCAGCTTGTTGGCGAGCGTCGTGCCGGTCTTACTGAGCCCTTACTTTTTCGGCCAACTGCAGCGCCCTGGACTGGCGTCAACGACCGCCTGGGTGCGCGTGCTACTCGCGTTAGGCCTGACGCTGGCCCTGGCGCCGGCGCTCGCCGAAATTGGCGTCGCGCTTGGCGTGGCTATCGCGGACGTCTGTGCGACGCTGCTGATCCTGGTGGTATACGTCCGGATCGGCGGCAAGCCCATTGGAAGCGGTCTCTTCCCCCGTCGCGAAGACGTCCCGTGGCTTATCTACAACTCGTCGACTTTGAAGGTGCTTCGCGAAGTTCGCGATGGCGCAGCGACGAACTCAAGCGACAGCCGCACGTTTTCCTCATAACGCCGGGGGAGCGTACGCTCTGTTGAGAGTGCGGAACGCGACGCCCTCCGCGATCCTGTGTAGGCCATGCGGGCGGCGAAGAGTTGCGTTGTGCCATAAACTCCCGCCACATTGGTTTCTTCGAGGTACGTATTGAACAGGGTGAGGAAGCGCGCGTTTATCACCGGCGTCTCGGGTCAGGACGGCTCGTATTTGGCCGAGCTGTTGCTCAAGAAGGGCTACGAGGTTCACGGCCTGTTACGGCGCTCCTCAACGTTCAACACTGGTCGCCTGGACACCATCTACCAGGACCCACACGAGCCGAACGTTCCGTTCGTGCTGCACTACGGCGATCTCGCCGATGGCACGTCGCTGACGAATCTGATCCGCGAGCTCGAGCCAGACGAGATCTACCACCTGGGCGCCCAGAGCCACGTCCGTGTCTCGTTCGACATCCCGGAGTACACGGCCCAGACCACTGGCCTCGGCACACTGCGCATTCTCGAAGCGGTCAGAGCATCGGGCGTCCAGACGCGCTTCTATCAGGCCTCCTCTTCCGAAATGTTCGGCTCGGCGCCGCCGCCACAAAACGAAGCGACCCTGTTTCATCCGCGCAGCCCGTACGCCGTAGCCAAAGTGTTCGGCTACTGGGCCACGGTCAACTACCGTGAGGCGTACGGCATGTTCGCGACCAACGGCATCCTGTTCAACCATGAGAGCGAGCGGCGCGGAGAGACCTTCGTCTCGCGGAAGATCACTCGCGCCGTCGCCCGCATTCGAGCTGGCCTGCAGCACAAGCTCTACCTGGGCAACCTCGATGCCCGACGCGACTGGGGCTATGCGCCCGATTACGTCCAGGCGATGTGGTTGATGCTGCAGCAAGACAAGCCCGACGATTTCGTCATCGCCACGGGCGAGTCACACACGGTCCGCGAATTCCTCGAGCTCGCCTTCGGGCGCGTCGCCTTGACCTGGCAGGACTACGTCGAGGTGGACCCGCGCTATTACCGCCCGACGGAGGTCGATCATCTCCGCGGCGATGCCTCCAAAGCTGCCAGCGTCCTGAGCTGGCAGCCGGCCACACGTTTTCCCGAACTGGTCGACCTGATGGTGGATGCCGACATCCGACTGCTCGAGGATGAGATGTCGGGCCGGCTGGTGGGCGTCGATCGCGAGAGCTGAGAAGAGGCCGGAAGCGCTGAGCGACTAGATGCTCATCGTCAGCGCCATCGTCATCGCCGTTGTCCTCGGCCTGGCGGTCCGGCATGCACCAACGCCTGACCGACGCGCCATCGTCGGCCTGGCGGCGCTGGCACTCGGTATTCGACTCGCCGCCAGCATCGCCATTTACTTCATCGCCATTCGCACCCACGGCGAGGGCCTGTGGCTGAACGACGAGGCCAGCTTCTGGCTCGCCACGGAGTCGTTGCTGCCTAATCCGCTCGATCGAAATCTGCCCCTCGGACTTGACCACCTGGCCGGTGATGGGTATCTGGGTCTGACGACCGTCATCGCCATGTTGTTTGGCAACGTGGCGGACTCGAACGCCTATCGCTTCATCAACGCCGGGCTGGGCGCTCTGGTCGTCGTGCTGAGCACGCTGGTGGCGCGGCGGCTGTTCGGCTTGCGGGCAGCGATCGTCAGCGGCATCGGGTTGGCCGTGTGGCCGTTGCTTGTGCTGTGGTCCGCGACGATTCTGCGCGATACGCTCGGCTCGCTGGCCGTCGTCGCGGTGTGGTGGACGCTGGGTCGCTCGCGCGACGCGGGCTGGGTACGCACCATCAGCCTGGTCCTGTTCGCGCTGGTCATCGCGTTCAGCCTGCGACCCTATCTGGGCGGGGCAATCTTGACTGGCGTTGCCGCCTGGGCGGCGTACCCGCTCGTCCGCAAGCTGTCACGAACAGGGTTGGCGGCTGTTGCCGCGGCGATCGTGGTCGGCGGCGTCTTCGGGCTGCTGTCGCAAGCGCGGGCCATCGACTTCGCCGAGCACGAGCTACTGTATCGGCAGACCGTCACGCGAATGGAGACGCTCGGGCGGCTCTATACGGACACGCCGCCGGCGACGGCTGATCTGCCGATGAAGCCTGGGACGGCAGTCGCGCTCGCCGACCCGCCGAGTGGCTGGCTGCTCACGGGCGTCATCCAGGACTTTCCGCACGATGGCCTGGTCCAGATCGCGTTCGTAGATGAGTCTGTCCGTGATGTGCCGCTGGCCGACGTGCAGCTGATACAGAGCGCACGCATACCGCCGCTGCAGCTCGTCGCCTGGGTCGCACCAAACCTGATCGGCTTTGTGGCGGGCACGGCTCAGACGGGAGATATGAGCAGCCCTGTGTGGACCATCGGCTCACTCGCCTGGGATGTCCTGGTGCTGATCGCCGTGGTGACCTGCGTGCGGCGGCGCTTGGGCCCGACCGAGTGGCTCTTTCCGCTGTGCGTCATCATCGGCACAGTGATGGCCCTGGTCGCCGTGCCTGGCGCACCGGGCAACGCCGACCGCCATCGCGAGACTCAGACCGTGCCGTTGCTGCTCGTCTTGGCGAGTGGACTCGTGGTCTCGCGGGTGCGGGCAGTTTCCGGCTTGACGGTCGCGAGCACCAGGATGAGGCCGGCCAGCGAGGCGACGGACGTCATTTCGCGGATGCGATCGGCGCGATGATCCAGCTCCTCGGCGCGGGCGATCATGACGGCGTAGTCGGGAGGCTGCGTCTCAGCCGCACCGCGCAAATCGTCGGCAGCGTGGTTCATGGCGAACGACAGCAGCACCACAACGGCAACAGCCACCGCCACGAGTCCGACAAGCCAACTGGACGCGTGTTTCACAGGTCGCAGGCATGCTAACAGCAGGTCGAGCGCGGCTCAGCCGCCGCGGTTTTCTGATGACCGCGACCGCGCTCATCGCCAGCGCCTGCGCACGGCCCACGGAACGGCCGGCCCAAGCGGTGCCCGCGCCTGGCGCAGCCGAGCAGCAGCCCGAGCTGCAGGCGTTCACGATCGAGGCGCGGTCAATGTTGTCCGACACGCTCGCCACCCTGCAGACCTTCGAGGTGCTGCAAGCTTTCCGGGTCAGCACCGCCGCCGACTCGAGCCCGCGGCAGCCGTCACAGCTGGTCTGGGACCCACCCACCGGCGCCGAGTGGGACGAAGCGACGCACGTCACCCGCGGTTTGCGCGGCCGAGCCGACCAGCTCTTTCACGCCGTCACCGCGGACAACTTCAGTCCGACGCTGTGGCGCGATCAACGCAGACTTGCCGACGCGACGCACGACCTCTTCGACCTCGCTGACGCGCTAGGCGCCTATCGCGATCGGGTCGAGCTGTTACCGCCAGGCGATGCCTCCGCCGCGTTGGGCTTGCTTGACAAAGCCTGGGCGCAGTGGGACGTGGCCGCGGCGCGCTGGGGAATCAGCCGAGCTGAGCCGATTGGCTGCGCGAGTTAGCTTCGGCAGGCGCGTCGACGAACTCGCGGAACCACAGCTCGAGCATCAGCAGGCCCCAGATGTGGGACGTGCGATCGGCGCGGCGGGAGACGTGCTCGTCCACGATGGCGCGGACGGCCTGCGGGCGAAAGTAGCCGCGCTGCAGGGCGCGACTCGACAGCAGGGTGTCTTCGAGCAGCGGTTTCAGCTCGCCGCGTAGCCACTCGCCGACCGGCACGCCGAAACCCATCTTGGGTCTGGTCAGAATCTCGTCTGGCAGACGATCGCGCATGAGCTGGCGGAGTAGCCACTTCGACGTCCGACCGCGCAGCTTGTAGCTCGACGGCAGCGCGGCGCAGAACTCGACGATGCGATGATCCAGCAGCGGCGAGCGCGCCTCGAGTGAATTGGCCATCGTGGCGATGTCGACTTTGGCCAGCAAGTCTTCAGGCAAGTAGAGCGACAGGTCGGCCCGCAGCACCGCGTCGACGGGGTCGAGGCGTGGCTCGGGGGCCAGCGCTTCGCGCAGCCAGTGGCCAGAGTCGTTGCCCCCTAACAGGGCGCGGAAGTCGGGCGAATAGAGGTCCGCTTTGAGTCCTGGGCCGAATGCGCCAACCCAATGCAGATAACGATCCAACACTGGCATGTGGGCCGCCGTCATGAAGCGCTTGGCGCGACGCAAGAATGCCCGACGTTGGCGCGGCTCGGGCAGCAACGGAATCAGCGGCCGGATCAGGCCGTGTCGGACGAATTTGGGGATCGTGTCGTAGCGTGCGGCGACGCGCGCCGCCCAGTGCCGTTCGTAGCCGGCCAGCAGCTCGTCGCCGCCGTCTCCATTCAGCGCCACCGTGACGTGCTGCCGCGTCAACTGGGCGACGTAGTACGTCGGAATGGCGGACGAGTCCCCATACGGCTCGCCGTAGTGCCGCACCAGCGTCGGCAACACGTCCAGGGCATGGGGCTCGACGACCAGCTCGTGGTGCTCGGTGCCATAGCGTTGGGCTACCTGGCGGGCGTACCTGAGCTCATCGAAATCGCGTTCGCCGAAGCCGATCGAGAAGGTCTTGACCGGTGTCGCTGACAGTTCGGCCATTTCGGCGACGACCGAGCTCGAGTCCATGCCGCCACTCAGGAACGCGCCCAGCGGCACGTCAGCGATCAACCGTCGGCGAACCGCGTCACGGAACAGGGTGCCGAACTGCTCGACCGCCTCCCCTTCAGTGATGCGCAGCTTTTCGGCGAACCGAACTTGCCAGTACGGCTCGACCGTTATACGACCCCCCTGCCAGATCAGGCGATGGCCTGGCGGCAGTTTTTTCACGTCGCGATACGCGGTGGTCGGTGCTGGTACGTACAGGTACGTCAAGTAGTCGTCGATCGCACGCGGGTTGACCTCACGCGGCACCGCCGGGTGCGCGCGGAGCGCCTGCATCTCAGATGCGAACGCCAGTCCGCCGCTCGGGTCGGCGTAATAGACGAGCGGCTTTTTGCCCAGCCGGTCGCGGGCGAGCAAGAGTCGCTGCTCGCGCGCATCCCACAGCGCCAGAGCGAACATGCCCCACAGGTGCTCGATGCACTCCACGCCGAACTCTTCGTAGGCATGCACGATGACCTCGGTGTCGGCATTGGTGGC
>DASYKL010000756.1:0-8403 GCA_035995405.1 Chloroflexota bacterium | reverse complement strand
CCCACGACGGCGAAGACCTCGCGGCGCCACTTCTTTTTGCCGCGCCGCCTGAGGCCGCGCAAGCCGACATAGTCCTCGTAGGTGCGGCCATTGCGATAGGGCAGGTGGGCCAGCTCCATGGGCTCCGTCACGCCCTCGACGATCATGGCCGAGCCGAGTCCGGTGCCCAGGCCGAGAAAGAGCATGCGCCCGCCGCTGTAGGCGCCGAGGGCTTGCATGACGGCGTCGTTGACGATCCTGATAGGTCGGCTGAAGGCCGCCTGATAATCGAAGCCGACCCAGCCTGGGCCGAGGTTGGCTGGCTCCTTGATGGGTGCGCCGTGGACGACGGGGCCCGGGTAGCCGAGGGAAATTGCGTCGTACGTCCAATCAGCCGTCAGCGACGCCACCTCCGCGACCATTGCCGCGGCCGATAGCGACGGACCCGAATCGATCTTGCGCGGCTCAGTCTGGCCAGTAGCCAGGAGCTTGATGTGGGTGCCGCCGACATCGACGACCAGTAGGTTCACACCCGCGAGCGTACGACGGCTACGCAAGCGGCCCGCGCTAACGTCCACCAGCGTTCGATGACGGCCGCTATGTCCGGCAATTCGGCTTCGGTGACGTACAGGCCCTGGGTCGGCAAGCACGCGCCGAGGTTCAACAGCACCGGTCGCAAATGAACATCGATGGCCAGGGAGTGGTCGCGGGCGCCGCCGGTCATCACTGGCAGGCCGACCCGTCCGGCTAGGGCGCCGCCTGGGACGTAATCGAGGAACACCTTCAAGATGCCGCTATAGCTGCCTTTGTACGTGGGCGTGGCGAAGACGATTGCGTCAGCGGCGTACAGCTGCGCGAGCGCTTCGGCTGTCGCTGGGTGTTCAGCATCCAATAGCGCCGGCCCGATGCTCGCCAGGTCTGTCACCGTGAGGTCAGTTGCCAGATCGACGGCGACCCGCTGCCCGACAGCCGTCCCGAGGGCGAGCGTCCGCGATCGAGGCCGCGGATTGCCGACGACCACTGCTACGGGCATGACGTTCTCGCCGAACCAGTATGGCTCTTCGACGGCCAGAAGTCGCTCGGCTGATACGCCGTTGTCATGCCGGCCCCCCACCCAGGGGGTATCGCGGCCGCCACTCACGCCGATGCTCTCTGTAGCTCCAACTCAGTTTTCTCCCTCAGGAGTCCTAATGAACGTTCGTACTCGCCTCCGACCCCTCGCCGCTACCCTCGCCGCCGTCAGCCTGTTCGCCGCCCTCGGCGCCCAGAGCGTCTTCGCCGACCAACGCGACTTCACCCTGATCAACAACACATCGATCCCGTTGAATAACGTGTACGTCTCGCCCGCTGACACCAAGAGCTGGGAAGAAGACATCCTCGGTCGCGATGTCCTGGCGTCCGGCGACTCGGTCAACATCAACTTCCCGAAGGCTGTCGACGGCGTCTGCCTGTACGACATCAAGGTCCTCGGCCCCTTGGGCGAGTCCGGCTTCCTGTACGGCGTCGACCTCTGCAGCACGACCACCGTGACCTTCAGCAACGGCCAGTAAGCCGTCCTTCTTTTCGACTAAAAAAAGGGCGCTCCCGCGAGTCGGGGGCGCCCTTTTTAGCGTGGCGCGTCAACGCCGCGCTGGGCGCACATATCTCGCAGCGGGCAGATCGAGCACCTTGGGCCGATGGGCGTGCAGATGTGCTTGCCGAATGGCACCAGCAGCTCGTTGATCTCGACCCAGTAGCGCCGCGGTAGCTGCTGTTCTAAGACGTGCAGCGTTGCCTCGGGGCTGGTCGTGCTCAATTTGAGAAAGCCCCAACGATTGGTGATGCGATGGACGTGGATGTCAACACCGATCCTGGGCTGCTGGCAGGCTATGGCCAGGGCGAGGTTGGCGCACTTGGGGCCGATGCCGGGATAGCTGGTCATGACCTCGAAGGAGCACGGCAGCTCGCTGTTGTTTTCTTCGACGACCAGACGAGCGATGGTGTTGATCTGCTCGGCCTTGGTGAGATGGAAGGCCGACTTCTGTATCAGCGCGTCGATGTCGTTGATGTCGAGCGCAGCCATCGCGGCGGGTGTGCGAGCGCGGGCGAAGAGCTGTTGCGCCGCCGGCAAGCTCGTCTCGTCGCGAGTGCGAACTGAGATCAGGCAGGCCACCAGCATCTCGAACGCCGACGTGTGGCCAGCGGCGTAGAGCTCGAAGAGCATCGCCCGCGGGAACGGCTTGACCGCCTCGCGGACACGCGCCATGGCCTCGTCTATATCAAAAGGACGTTTTGCGCTCAGGCTGGCTAGCCTGCCGCCGCCCTTGATCGGGCGCCGAACCGCGCAGCAGAACCCTCCCTGTCGAGGGGGGTGACCCAAGCCTCACGGCGCCAGCGCTCGAAATGTTCGTTCCAGCGCTGGGCGTCGGCGGATCTCAGGGCTCGACGAGCTGCATCTCCAGCTCGAAGCTGACGACATCGGCGAGGGCGAGGCGATCGACGCCCAGGGGCATCATGCCGAACTCGATGCCGAACTCGCTGCGCCGCAGCTCGCCGGTGGCGCTCAGGCCGGCGTGGGTTTTGCCGTCGCCGGGAAAGACCGCCAGGCCGTTCGACTCGACATTGAGGGTGACCACACGAGTGATGCCATTGAGCGTCAGGTCACCAGACATGGTGTAGCCGTCGGCCGACGGGTCGATGCTTGCCGAGTGGAAGCTGATCGTCGGGTGCTCGTCCACTTTGAAGAAGTCGGTCGACCGCAGATGCGTATCGCGATCGGTGTTGTTGGTGTTGATCGACGCCAGATCGATCGTCGCGGTGACGGCGAGATCTGTCGGCGAGGGACCGACATCGAGGGTCACGTCGAACGTTTCGAAGCGGCCGCGGACTTTGCTCAAGCCGAAATGGCGAATGGCGAAGGTGATGGCGGAGTGATGGTGATCGGTCTGCCAGCGGCCTGCCGCAAGCGTGGGCAACGTGTCAAACGTCTGAGAAGCGGTCATCGTAGCCTTGGTTCCTACTGAGATGTTGGTTACGTATTGCAACCAACCCCATCATCGTGCACTATGGAGCGTGATGGAAGACGGCACTTCTACCCAACTTAGGCACGCCGAAGTAACCAGCGCCTGGTGCCGCGCCGCCGGGCAGCGCGCCGGGCTGCAGGCCCGCGACATCCTGAGCCGCGTCGGTGACAAGTGGTCGATGCTGATCGTCGGCTTGCTCGACGGTCAGACGCTGCGCTTCATGGAGCTACGGCGGGCAGTGCCCGACATCAGCCAGCGCATGCTGACCGTCACGCTGCGCCACCTCGAACGCGATGGCCTGGTCAAACGCACGGTCTACCCGACGGTGCCAGTGACGGTGGAGTACTGCTTGACGCCGCTCGGCAGGACCTTGCTCGAGATCGTCAGTGCGCTGGTCCGCTGGTCAGTCGAGCACGAGTCGCCGATCGCCGCGGCGCGGGCAGCGTATGACAGTCGCGTTGAAGTCAGTCGATAAAGATCTCGACGCGTTCGCCGCTGTCGTTGGAGACGTCGAAGATCGTGCCGCGGCGGCCTTCGCGAACGGCCTGGAAGAGGTCATCAACATTGCCAACGCCTGGGATGTTGCGAAAGCGGCGGGCGAAGCCCAGGCCGAAACCGATCATCCCGATAGGCACTGAGACGTTGCTGCGGACGTGGCCCGTCTGCGAATTCGTCACCCGGACGCGGAACCAGCGGGCGCGGTCCGAGGGCGGGCCGAGCTCTTCCGCCAGCCAACGGCCGCGGTCGCGGCGACGTGGCTCGCGGCCGCGGTCGCCGATGGCCGCGAGCAGCTCGGCCGCCTCGGCAGCCGTGATCTTCTGTTGTTCCAGCAGCTCGAGGATGCGCAGCCTGTCGCTGTCGCCGGCGTCGCCGGCGTCGTCCCCGGACACCTCGGGAGCCATGGCCTAGACGCGCCCCATCGCGCGCAGCAGATCGTCAGCGTCGTGCGCCGACAGCTCGCCGGCTTCGACCATCTTGAGGATGCGGTCGAGCTGCGGATCCTCGGGCCGCATCGACCCGGCCGCGGGACCGTGTGGAACGGGAGCTGTAGAGCGCGACGCGCGGCCTTCGTCGATGCGCACGGAGCCCAGCTCGGTGTGCAGCACCAGCCGCGCGGGTGCCCCCGGCCGTGACGGATACGCGTTGCGGACCGAGCCCAGGCTAGTGTGCGTCTCGATGTCCACGTCCATGCCGCGCACCAGTTCGAGACGCACCGAACCCATGCTCGCTCGAATGTGGTGCGCGCCCGGCTGCAGGTCGACAATGTCCAGCTTGATCGAGCCAGCGTGCGTTTCGATATCAAAAAAACCGCCCACCCCACGCCCGATGACGCTGCCTGCGTCGGCGGCCAGGTGGATCACGCCGATCACGTTGACCAGCTCAATCTTGCCAGCGTTGGCCTTGACCCCGAGCTCGCAGCGGTCGAGGTTGTGCACGCTCACACTGCCAGCGTTGGTTTGCACGTGGGCCCGAATATCGGTCGGGACGTACAGCGTGGCGCGGCATTCCGAACCGCCGAACCAGGTGAACGAGTGCTCGGGATCGAGCGACACACGCACCGTGTCGCCGTGCTTTTCAACGTGGACGACAAGGTGCTCGGCCGATCTGGGGGTCAGCTCGAGACGTGGCTGCTCACCGGACTCAACGGGCAGCAGCGTCAAGCTGCCCCATTCGGTCTGCAGCTCGAGCTCAGCGTGTTCGCTGAACGGCAGGGCCCAGGTGGTATCGGTATGAGCCATGATGGGTTTCAGCGCCTCCATTCTCAGAGAGACCGCAGCCGACTGGCCGCGTCCGCGGCAGTGAGCTTGCCAGACGCAAGCTCGTCGAGGATCTGCTGGCGGCGCGAAGCCAGATCGGCGTCTTCCTGGCGCACCTCGAAGCCCATCGCCTGGACGACTTCATTCAGCCGTCCAACGACGGTCGGATACGAGATACCGAGCTCTTCTTCGACATCTTTGATCTTGCCGCGGCAACGAATGAAGATCTCGACGAACTGCAGCTGCTCGCGGGTCAAGCGAGCGAGGCGGCCGAGGGTGAAGTTGCCCTGCAGGGCAGAGCCACAAGCAGAACACTCGAGGCGCACGATGTGCAGGTCGTCGCCGCAGACCGGACAGCGAGTCAGCACCTGATGCGCGGCAGGGGGCCCGTTGGACGGACCGCGCGGCACACTCCAACCATTGAATTCGCTCGTCATGATTGAGGAAATTAATGGCTGCCTTGATTTCTGTCAAGGCACTTTTGATTTTGTCGGTGCGGCGGTTAGCGCTCCACGCGTTCGACTTCGAGCGCCGGGCACTCGTACGCCCCAGGCAGGACCACGTACACCAGGCCATTCCGCTCGCCGATTGCCTGCACCCGCACGGCTCGCTCCGCGTCGGGCTGCTCGCGACAGAGCGTGCACGCGCACGGCTGGATGTGATGCTTGGCTGGCAGCTCGCGGACCGTGTCGCCGACGCGCACGATGCCGTTCGAGACGTGCGCTTCTTGCAGATTCAACATAAGCGGCGGGACGGTCTCCCGCCACTGTGCGTAGAGATGAGCCTGGGGCATAGGCAGATTGGTAGTGTACGGCTCAGCTAGACCGGCGTATCCCCCAATACCGCGCGCAAACGCGCCACGGCCAGCCGCGGGCTGGTCAAAACAGGCACGCCGAGATGGGGCAACCGCGGCACCAGTCGCGCCATGCTCGCCTGCGCCAGCAACACCAGCTCGACGCCTGCCGCGAGGTCAGGCAGCGCTGCGAGGAGGATGCGATCGTGGGTTTCGCCGTCACCACGCTGCAGCGCGGCCATCGCATCGGGGTGCAGGCTGGTCACGAGCTCGATGTTCTTGCCGCGCTGTGCAGCTGCCAATCGCAACAACGTGAGCTGCTGTTCGAGCCCGGCGGCGACGGTGGCGAGAACGCCAATGCGCGTCGCCAGACGTACTGCTTCGTCGACCATGACCTGATCGACAGCCAGGACGGGCACACCCGGGAAGCGGGCCTGAACCTGGTCGACGACCGTCGAGTAGGCCGTGCAGGTCAACAAGACCGCTTCGGCGCCCGCGCCAATCGCCAGGCCAACGTGCGTCACGAGGCGCTCGACGCAATCGGCGGTCAACCCGCCCTGGCGTTCCACTTCGGTCAGCAGGCCTTCGTCGAGCAGGTTGATGACACGCGCAGCGGCAAACTCGGTCGCCAGGGTGTCGCGCATGGGCGGCATAGCTGGGATAACCGCGTGAATGAGGGCGACGGTCGGCGGGTGGCCCATGCTCATGCAACCAAAAGCGTTTGGGGTTTAGACGGCTTTGGCGGTGAAAGCGGCGCTGACCAGGGCCTGCGCTTCATCGAGGATGCGCTGCAGGTGGTCGAGGCCGAGAAAGCTTTCGGCATAGATCTTGTAGGTGTCTTCGGTGCCGGAGGGACGGGCGGCAAACCAGCCGTTGCGGGCGACGACCTTGAGGCCGCCGATCGGCGCGCCGTTGCCCGGGGCGCGCGTCAGCACGTCGACGATCGGCTCGCCAGCCAGTTCTGTGGTGCGCACATCCTCAGGCGACAGTCGCTTGAGCAATTCCTTCTGTTCCGGCGTCGCCCGCGCATCGATGCGGCGGTAGACCGGCTCGCCGAGCCGCTGGGTCAGCTCCCTGTAAAGCGCGCCAGGGTCCTGGCCGAGTGTCGCTGTCAACTCTGCGGCTAGTAGACACAACAGGATGCCGTCCTTGTCGGTCGTCCAGACTGTCCCGTCGCGGCGTAGGAAGGAGGCGCCCGCGCTTTCCTCACCACCGAACGCCAGCGAACCGTCGAGCAGACCAGGGACGAACCATTTGAAACCGACTGGGACTTCGACGAGGCGTCGGCCGATGTCTGCCGCGACGCGATCGATCAAACTACTGCTGACCAGCGTCTTCCCGATACCAGCGTCGGCTGGCCAGCCTGGGCGATGCTGAAACAGGTATGCGATGGCCGCCGACAGGTAGTGGTTCGGATTGAGCAAGCCGAGGCTCGGCGTGACGATGCCATGGCGATCGGCATCGGCGTCGTTGCCGAGGGCCAGGTCGAAGTCATCGCGCAGCTTGACCAGGCCGGCCATCGCGAACGGCGAGGACGGATCCATGCGGATCTTGCCGTCCCAATCGAGGGTCATGAAGCCAAACGTTGGATCGACGGTCGGATTGACCACCGTCAGGTTCAAGCGGTAGTGATCGGCAATGGCTTGCCAGTAGCCGACGCTGGCGCCGCCAAGCGGGTCGACGCCGAGCTTCAGCCCAGCCTGCTGGATGACTTGCAGGTCGACGATGTCCTGCAGATCTTCGACGTACGCCCGGGTGAAGTCGTATGCCGCGAGCGATGCCGTCCGGCGGGCGCGTTCGTACGGCACGCGGGCGACACCGCCGAGACCTGTTTCGAGCAAGCGATTGGCTTCGGCTTCGATCCAGCCAGTGATGTCCGTGTCGGCCGGGCCGCCGTTGGGCGGGTTGTACTTGATGCCGCCATCCTCGGGCGGATTGTGTGAAGGAGTGATGACGATGCCATCGGCGAGCCCATCGCGGCGGCCTCGATTCCAGGTCAGGATGGCGTGTGAGACAGCCGGCGTCGGCGTAAAGCCGTCCTGCGCATCGACGCGGACCTGCACCTGATGCGCGGCGAGCACTTCGAGAGCCGTCTTGAAGGCAGGCTCGGACAGGGCGTGGGTGTCGCGACCGAGAAACAGCGGCCCATCGGTGCCGGCTCGCTCGCGGTAGCGGCAGGTCGCCTCGACAACGGCCACGATGTGGTCTTCGTTGAAGGCGTTGTGCAAGGCTGAGCCGCGGTGGCCGGAGGTGCCGAAAGCAACCCGTTGGCTGGCGACAGATGGATTCGGCTTGACAGCGTAGTAGGCGTCGTTGAGGCGGTCGAGATCGACGAGTTGCGCCGGGTCCGCCGGCTGCCCGGCGCGAGGGTTGGTGCTCATCAGTCGTGTGCAGCCTCCTGCTGCAGAAGTATCGTTGGCGACGTGCGTCGCGCGCTGCCTCGCCGGCCGAGCCGCCGACGATGACTCGGCAACTCAACCTGCGCGGCCAGGCGCTATCCGCCGTGCCCGACTGGGTGGCTGACGTACCAGGGCTGACCGACTTACGCATCGGCCGCACGGGACTGTCGACGCTGCCTGACTGGCTCTGGTCGTTGTCCGACCTCGAAGTGCTCGACCTGTCCGAAAATCAGCTGGACAGCCTGTCAGACGACGTGCGGCAGCTGCAGCGGCTGCGCATGCTCGATCTCGGCCACAACCAGTTCACCGCGCTGCCGACTGGCCTGGGCGACCTGATCGGCTTGTGCGACTACCTCTACGTCAGCGACAACCGCCTCACGGACCTGCCGGCGTGTATCGGTCGTCTCGGCCAGCTGAAGTATCTGGGCGCGACGCACAACCAGCTCACCAGCCTGCCAGAGGCGATTGGTGAG
>DASYKL010000755.1:0-3847 GCA_035995405.1 Chloroflexota bacterium | reverse complement strand
CGTGTCTGGCGCGGCAATCGTGGCGTACCAGTTGGAGGCGGCGGGCCCGGCATCCTGCCCTTAGGAGCGGCTTTTGGAGGCGTCGTTGTGTACTGTGCCCAACCTTCGCCGTAAATCCTTGGCGCATTGATGCACTAGAATCCTCATCAAACCGGGAGGCAACCGATGCTCAAACGTGAAGACAACGAGCTGGTTACCCGCGTGGGACCAGACACCCCTATGGGCAACGCGCTGCGGCGGTACTGGATGCCGGCTCTGCTCTCGGAGCAGCTGCCGCATGCGGATTCTGACCCGCTGCGCGTCCCCTTGCTAGGCGAGGATCTGATCGCATTTCGCGACAGTGATGGTCAGATCGGCTTGCTGCAGAACAACTGCCCGCATCGGGGTGCCTCGTTGTTCTTCGGCCGCAACGAAGAAGCGGGTTTGCGGTGTGTGTATCACGGCTGGAAGTTCGATGTGGCCGGCCGCTGTATCGACATGCCCAACGAGCCAGCCGAAAGCGATTTCAAGCACAAAGTGAGCGCCGTGGCGTACCCATGTCAGGAGCTGGCCGGCGTCGTGTGGACGTATATGGGGCCGCCAGAGACCATGGGCCCAATCCCTGACCAGGAGTGGATGCGGCTGCCGCTCGGTAGCGTCTGGATTTCGAAGACGTTACAGGAGTGCAACTACCTGCAAGCCATTGAAGGCGGCGTTGACACATCGCACTCGTCGTTTTTGCATCGCGATTTCAGCCCCAGTGGTGGACCGCTGGGGACGTCCGGCTATCGCACCCGGTCGACCGCGCCCCGTCTGGAGGTGCTGGTCACTGATTACGGCTATCGCTACGCCAGCGTGCGGCACATCAAAGACGAAGACAAAGACTACGTCCGCGTGTACCAGTTCGTGATGCCGTTCCATCAGATGCGTTCATTCGAGGGCTACGAGCCGGGCCGCGCGACGGTGCAGGGGCACATGTGGGTACCGATCGACGACGAAAATTGTTGGGTGTTCAACTGGATGTACGCTCGTGACGGTCAGCCCATCGCAGCAGACATCTTCCTCCACGAGGAAGCGATGTTTGGTCGCGGGCCAGCTGACTTGCTGCCCGGGTACAAGACAAAAGCCAATCGCGACAATGACTACCTGATCGACCGTAACCTTCAGCGGACCAGAAACTACACCGGTATTCAGGGCGTGAACACGCAGGACATGGCGGTCCAGGAGAGCATGGGCGCGATCTACGACCGGACCAAGGAACATCTCGGTAGCGCAGACACGGCCGTCATTGCCACGCGTCGTTTGCTGATGCAGGCCGCCAAGGATGTTCAAGAAGGCAAACTCCCGCCGGGCAGTCGGCCAGGGACTGTGTCCCAGGTTCGGCCAGCCGAAATGGTGCTGCCGCACGGCACGGCCTGGGCGGAGGCCATGCAGCCGGAGCTGGTCGCCCGCTGGTAGCGCGTTGAGCGTTTACAAGAGTGCGGCTCGCCTGCTCCTGGCGGATGGGTCGGCGATGGGTGAAGGGCGGGCGTACGTGCATTTGCGGTCGCCCGTCGAGCAGCGCCAGGTCGCTCGGGGGACGCTGTCGCTGGATTGGTGGCACGACGGAACGACCACCGACGGCGCACAGCTCGAGCTCGTCGGCGGTCCTACGTTAATCTTGCGCCTGGAGAGCGACAAGCTCAGCACGTGCGTGCAAGGCCGCATCCTGCGCTACGAGGCCGACTGGCCCGGCACTATGCAGTAGGCAGCGCTGGCGAAGACGAGGCGCGGCGCCACTCGGCGCGGGCCAGCGCCAGGAACGCGACCGTCAGCAACAGGGCGATCGTCAAGACGGCCCATTCGACCGCGCCTGAGCCCGCATCTGGATCGATTTTGAAGACAACTTCGATCCAGTCCTTCCAGACCACCGTCATAATCAACAGGACACCATTCCCAAGAGCCAACAGCGCTTCGATCCAGAACAAAGGCCTGAGTTGCTGCTTCATCCGTTCAAGAGTACCTGAGTGGCGTCTGGGGAGGCCCACGTAATCAGCGCCGGTTGGAATGGGGTACTCAATGGTGGGAACCAGGTGCCCTGATCGTGCATATCAGAAAAGAGATAATCGGGGCGATGACTCTTGACGAGATCTTGCGGCGCATGCCGAAAGTCGAGCTACATTGCCATTTGCTGGGCACCGTTCGTCCGGAGACATGGGCCGATCTGGCGCGCAAACACGGAGTGCCACTGCCTGAAGGCGGCGATGCCGGGTTCCTGTATGCGCACATCAACTCGCGGAGCGGCGTCTCAGATCTGTATGCCGACGCGCGAATTCCCTTTCCGCCGCCGGACCCGGGCTGGGATGACGAACCGGCGTACTCTCTGCTGGCCATCTCTCTCGTCGTTGCGCGGGCCATCCGCGACGCAGCCGATTTCGAGCGGATCACGTACGAATCCCTCGCCGACGCGGCGAGGACCAGCAACACCCGCTATCGCGAGATGTCCTTCGAGCCGACCGCCTATTACCCTCAGGGCGTCACGTACGAGACGATGGTCGATGGTCTCGTTGCCGGAGTGCGTGCGGCCGAGCGGGACTTTGGTATTCGGGCACACCTGCTGGTGGGGATTAATCGCGAGGAGTCGGGCCAACAGGCAGTCGACGTCGTTGAGCAAATGCTGCGTCATCCTCGGCCCGAGATCATTGGGATCGGCCTGGACAACTTCGAAATCCCTGGTCCACCCGAGAAATTCGTCGATGCCTACGCCCTCGCCGAGCGCCACGGGCTGCATCGCACCGCCCATGCCGCCGAGCACGATCCGTCGGCCCGCAACATCGTCACCTGCCTCGACCAGCTGCACTGCGAGCGCCTCGACCACGGCTATTTCGTCATGCAGGATGACGAGGTCATTCGCCGCTGTCGCGATGAAGGGGTGGTCTTTGCCAGCGCCTTCACGACGTCGCGGCGCGCGTGGCGACCGTGGCGGCGCGCGTCGATCAAGGCCATGGTCGAGCAGGGTCTGCGGGTCTCGCTGGCCTCGGACGATCCGGCCATGTTCCCGACGACGCTCAGCGACGAGTATCTGATCGGCGCTCAGCAGGTCGGTTTCGATCTGGCCACGCTGCGCCAGCTCAACCTGAATGGCGTCGACGCGGCGTGGCTCGACGATACGCAAAAAGCTCGTCTCCGCCACGAGATCGACGGCGACACCGACATTTTGGCGGCGCAGCTAGCTGCCAATCGGCTAGGCTAGCGCGCACAATGCGCCACCCGCTTCTGGTTCTCGTGATCGGCCTGCTCACCGCTGGCTGTGTCGCAGCGTGCGCGCCGACAGCACCTTCGGCGGTACCGCCCGCTGCCTCAGTGACCCCTGCCAATACGACAGCAACGCCGAAAAGGGGTGGCACAGCCGTGATTGCCGTTGATGCCGATCCCGAGACGCTCAATCCGGGGATCACCACGTCGAATGTCACCGGCGACATCCAGGCCAAAGTCTTCGAGGGCCTGGTCTGGCTGGACCAGCGCGACGCACCGCAGCCGGCCCTCGCCACGTCATGGCAGATCAGCCCAGATGGCAAGACGTATACGTTCAAGTTGCGACCCAACGTCAAGTGGCACGACGGCCAAGCTTTCACCAGCGCCGACGTGAAATATACGTTCGAGGAAATCCTGGCCAAGTTCCACCCGCGCACGTCGACGACCTTCAAGCAGCTCGATATCAAAGTCGATGCACCAGACCCGCAGACAGCCGTACTCACCCTGAAGCAGCCCTATGCGCCGCTGCTCATTCAGATGAGCGTCTTCGAAGCGCCGATCATGCCCATGCACCTGTATGCAGGCACTGACCCGGCAACGAACCCGGCCAACCAGGCTCCGGTTGGCACCGGCC
>DASYKL010000754.1:0-5369 GCA_035995405.1 Chloroflexota bacterium | reverse complement strand
CGATTGCGCAAACGTATCGATACGATAGGCCGCGCTGCTTCGCACTGTCAAGTCGGGTCGGCCAGCCATTCATTGACACGGCTGGCCAGGCCAACGTACGCTCCTAAACCTTGCATCGATACGTTTGCGCAATCGTCTGCGCGCCGCGCCCGGCGCGAGTGTCGTTTGCCCGGGGAGGGCTCCTTTGACAACCATCTCAGTCGGCTCAGTCGGCGCCACGGCGCCACGAGCTGCTGCCGATCGACGCTGGTGGCTCACACCGTTCGGCATGTTCCAGACCAATTTGCGCGAAGTCGACGCCGACCTGGACGTCGAACGCGTCCTCGATTACATCCAGGCCCACGGCGCCGACACCTGGCTCGTCAACGCCGGCGGCATCCTGTCCTTCTATCCCACCGAGCTGCCGTTCCAAACTCGCAATCCGTATCTTGACCAACGCCCTGGTGGAGACTTATTGGGCGACGCTCTGGCAGGCGCACGTGCCCGCGGCCTGCGCTTGATGGCGCGCATGGACTTTTCCAAAGTCTCTGCCCGAATTGCTGCCGAACATCCGGAGTGGTGCTATGTCTCACCCACCGGCCAACAACAGGAGTACAGCGGACTGGTCAGCGTCTGCCCCAGCGGGCAGTACTACCAGCAGAAGACGTTCGAGGTCCTCGACGAAGTCATCGCCCGCTACCCCGTCGATGGCTTCTTCTTCAACTGGTTCGGGTTCAACGAAGTCGATTACAGCAAGGTCTACAACGGCGTCTGCCAGTGCCTCAATTGCCGCCGCGCATTTCAGCTGCACAGTGGCGAAAACGAGCTGCCAAGCGGACCAACCTCACCGAATTACGCAGCCTGGCAGGTCTTCGCCTCACACACCATCCACGACCTCACCGACCGCTTACGAGCCCATATCGCCCAGCGCCGTCCGCAAGCTTGCCTGCTCGGACGGACCGCCGACATCGTGTTCCATGAAGCCAACAATGCGCTGGGCCGACCGCTGTGGCACCACGCCACCAGTGAGGCGGTAAGCGTAGCGCGGGCCTATCGACCGGACGTGCCGGTGCTCGTCAATTCGGTCACCTTCATGGACATGCCGTATCGCATGGCCGGCGAACAACCCGAGCATTTCGCGCAGTATCTGGTCCAGGCAATTTCGCGCGGTGCAAATCCATCGACGTACATCATGGGTACCCCCGGCCAGATCCCATATCCCTGTTTGCCGGTGGCCGCCGAGTTGACACGGTTCCACCACCGCTGGCGGGATGTCTATGACGGGATGCGCCCGAGCGCGACAACAGCGCTGATCCGACCGGATGCGCTAGTGATACCCGCCACCGACTACCAGCGCTCGCGGTCAGAGTTTCGCGGCCTGTACACCGCCCTCCAGGAGCTGCACGTGCCATTCGACGTCGTGCCTCAGGAGGGCCTGGTCGAGATGGCGGCGACTGGCAACCTGTCGCGCTATGCGGTCCTGCTGGCGCCCGATTTGGGCAACCTGGCCACGGAGACGGCCCAAACGCTCGACGGGTTCGTGTCCGGCGGTGGTCGGCTCGTCGCAACCGGCTCAACCGGTCTGGGCAGCGGAGAGCAGACCGAGCTGGCCTGCCTGGCAGCCCAACGACAGCTGGCGAGCACGACGAAACCAGAGCTGTTGTGGTCGACGTATATCGCTCCGACACAACAGCAGCCCGCTTTGGCCAACATCTATCCCGGCCCGATCGTACCGGTGTATGGCGCCTACCACTTCTGCGAGTGGAAACCCGACGCCGAACACCGCCGATCGTTGCTCGCGCGGGCACCTTTTGGGCCGCCAGAAAAGGCCTACGGCAACGTCCAGGTCGACCATCCGGGCTACGTGGTGTTTCGCCACGGTCGCGGTCGGTCGGTCACCATTCCGTGGACCATCGGGCGGACCTATCACGACCTGGGACTGTCCGTCGCGCGTGACCTGCTCGCCGAAGTCCTCACCGAGCTGCAAGCGGGCGACGAAGCGGTCTCGGCCACCGTAGCGGAACAGGTCGAGTTGACCGTGCACCAGACCCGCGAACGCACGGTCGTCCACCTGATCAACATGTCAGGCGCGCGCCGTACCAACTTCGGCCCGCCTGTGCCGGTCCGCAACGGCGTGCTCCATATCGCTGGCGCCCCAGCGTCCGCCTCGGCCCACGCCCTCGTCAGCGACAGCGCCTGTGCGGTGACGCACGACGGCGACACACTGCGCGTCCAACTGCCCGACATTGACCTGTTCGAGGTCATCGTCATCGGCGATCCCAACCCGCTCACGCCGGACGCGCGTTATGACTCCGACTCCGGAAAGGTCAACTGATGCCAACCCGACCAATCGTCATCGTGACGGGGCAGGTCTCCGACTCTAATCGGCGGCTGATCACGGCCGCGGCGCCGACTGCCGAAGTGCACTTCGTCCCGAAGCTGGCCGAGGCTGTCGACGGCCTGGCCAACGTCGAGGCGATCGCCGGCACCATCAAAGCCGCCGACCTGGCGAAAGCACCCAACCTTAAATGGGTCCATAGCTGGGCGGCTGGTGCCGACAACGATCTGTTTCCTGAGATGGTGACCAGTCCTGTGCTGCTCACGTCATCGGCTGGCAACGGGGCTATTCCGCTGGCCGAGCACTCGCTGCTGCTGATGCTGATGCTCAACCGCGACGTCCCAAGGTGGATGCGGGCCCAGGCCAGCAAGACCTGGGATCGCTTTACGCACCCCGAGTTGAACGGATTGACCGTCGGGATTTTCGGCCTGGGTAATTCCGGGTCGGACCTGGCCCTCAAAGCTCAGGCGTGCCATATGCGGGTGCTTGGCCTCCGTCGCAACCCCTCCCGCGAAGTACCCGGTGTGGACCACATGTTCAGCCTGACTGGCTTCCACGAGTTCCTGTCGCAATCGGACTTCGTGGTCGTCACGGCACCCAGCACCCCGGAGACGTTGGGGCTGTTCGATGAGCAAGCGTTTCAGGCGATGAAACCGTCGGCCTATTTCATCTGCATCTCGCGCGGCGGCATCGCCAATGACGATGCCTTGCTCAAAGCGCTCCGCGAAGGCTGGATCGCTGGTGCCGGCCTCGACGCGCACGGTACCGAGCCGTTGCCGCAGGAGAGTCCGTTCTGGTCGTTGCCCAATGTCATCGTCACACCGCACAACGGCGCGACGACAGCGGCGACTGCCCAGCGCGGGGTCGAGATTTTCAGCGACAATCTCAGGCGCTACGCGGCGGGCGAACCGCTGCGCAATGTGGTGGACAAGTTGGCTGGGTACTGACCGCGGAACGCGCGGCGCTGCTACCGGGAGAGAGGGCACATCATGGCAAGCCAGGAGCTGGTCGGCCGTCCGCAAAAATTACATGCGAGAGGGGCCGTCTCGCTGATCGGCAAACGAAGCAGAGGAAAGAACCGCCATACGGTCATACCGTGGGTCTTGCTGACGCCGTGGCTCATCGGATTCTGCGCCATCACGCTCGGGCCCATGCTCGCTTCGCTGTACTTGTCGATGACCGACTACAACCTGCTGGGGGACAGCACCTGGGTTGGCTTCGCAAACTACATCCGCATGTTCACCGACGACCCCAAGTTTCTGACGTCGGCCGGTGTCACGCTGAATTACGTGCTGGTGTCCGTGCCCCTGCAGCTGGCATTCGCGCTGGCCATCGCCGTGTTGCTCAATCAGGGCCTGGCCGGTCTGGCGTTCTACCGCTCGATGTACTACCTGCCGTCGCTGCTCGGCTCGAGCGTGGCTATCGCGCTGTTGTGGCGACAGATTTTCGGCTCGGCCGGACTCATCAACCAGGTGCTCGGAGCGATCGGCTTCACCAATTTGCCCGCCTGGATCGCCACGCCTGACCACGCCCTGCAAACCCTCATCCTGCTGCACGTATGGACGTTTGGCTCGCCAATGATCATCTTCCTGGCTGGTCTGCGGCAGGTTCCGCAAGACCTGTATGAAGCGGCCGCGGTCGACGGTGCGGGGGCCTGGACGAAGTTCTGGAGAATCACCATCCCGATGCTCAGCCCAGTCATCTTCTTCAACCTGGTCTTGCAGATGATCCATGCGTTCCAGACGTTCACCCAGTCGTACGTCATCAGCTCCGGGACAGGTGGACCCGTCAATTCGACGCTGGTCTACACCCTGTATATGTACCAGCAGGCGTTCAGCAACTTCCACATGGGCTATGCCTCCGCTATGGCCTGGCTGCTCGTGCTCGTGGTCGGCGCACTCACCGCGATCGCATTTGGAACCTCGAAACACTGGGTCCACTACGCCGGGGAAAAGTGATCCGCATGATGCAGCTCCAATCTGTCTCACACAAGAAGCTGCTGGCACACGGCGCGATCATTGCGCTCGGGCTGCTCATGATTTACCCGCCGCTGTGGATGGTGTCGAGCTCGTTCAAGCCAGGCCAGCTGATCTTCTCTGAGCCAGGCCTGTGGCCGCGAGAGTGGACGCTCGACAATTACGCCCAGGGCTGGCTCGCCCTCGGCATTCCGTTCTCGAAGTTCTTCCTCAATTCGGTGATCGTCGCCGTGCTGTCGGTCGTTGGCAACCTGGTGTCCTGTTCGCTGGCCGCGTACACGTTCGCGCGCCTCGAGTTTCGCTTCAAGCCCGTTCTGTTTGCATTGATGCTCGGCACGATCATGCTGCCGTTTCAGGTAATCCTGGTGCCGCAGTACATCCTGTTCCACGCGCTCAACTGGACCAATACCTTTCTGCCGCTGGTGGTGCCCAAATTCCTGGCGGTCGACTCGTTCTTTGTCTTCTTGCTGGTGCAATTCATCCGCGGATTACCGCGCGAGCTCGACGATGCGGCCACCGTTGATGGCTGCGGCCCATTCGGTGTGTTCTGGCGCATCATCCTGCCGTTGATGCGGCCGGCCCTGGCGGTGACCGCGGTGTTCACGTTCATCTGGACCTGGAACGAATTTCTGGGGCCGCTGATTTATCTCACCGCGACGGACAACTACACGGTCCCAATTGCGTTGAATGCTTTTCTAGATTCGACGGGCCCGTCGGCCTGGGGAGCCATGTTTGCCATGTCGGTACTGTCGTTGTTGCCTCTGTTCCTGCTCTTTCTGTTCGCTCAGAAACAGCTGGTCCAGGGCATCGCCACCACCGGTCTCAAGTAGCTGAAACAAGCAACGTACAAAGGGGAACGCAGATGCCCACCACTCCGTTTTCGCGCCTGCAGCTGTCACGTCGAGAGTTCGTCAGATTTGGCGCCACGAGCCTGGCGCTGGGCATAGCGGCCGCCTGCGCTCCGGCGTCCGGTGGTTCAACCGCGTCGACGGACAATGCGCCGAAATCGCTCAACGTGGGGCAGTGGGGTACTGCCCAACGCGCCGAGCTCTACAAATCGGCTCTGGCGCTCTTCA
>DASYKL010000753.1:0-1894 GCA_035995405.1 Chloroflexota bacterium | reverse complement strand
ACACCCTGGCCAGCGGGACCTGGACTCACGACTATCCGATCACCGTCCGCGAAGCACAAGCGCTGGGATTGACGATCTCCACTGACATGCCATCTGAGGTCTACGATCTGATGCAGCTCTATCCCCAGACCGCCCAGCGTCGGCCGTCGGTGGAGTACGTGCCTTTGCCGTACGGACCGCGCAACCGTCCGTTGCAACCGGCCAGCACGCATGGCGAGGTGCGAGATGTCTGAAACCCCGGAACAGACCACCGAGCGCCCACCCGAAAATGGTGAGGGGCGCTGTCTGGCACAGTTGCAACGCGAGCGCGCCGACTTCTTGAACTACAAGCATCGCGTCGACCGCGAGCGCGCTGACGAGCGCGAGCGAGCCCGGCACGACACACTGCGCGAGCTGCTGCCGATCATCGACGACCTCGACCGAGCCCTCTCGCAGATGCCCGACGATCTGCGCGGCCACCCATGGGTCGAAGGCGTCGTACTCGCCCACCAACGGTTTCTCGACGGTTTGCGGCGGCTTGGTGTTGAGCAGCTAGGCGCTGCAGGCGAGCGCTTCGATCCAGCGGTCCACGAAGCAGTCGTCTACCACGAGCAACCGACTGCCAGGGAGCAGCACGTGCAGCGCGTGGTGCGGCCTGGTTATCGAATTGGACCACAACTTCTCCGACCTGCCCAGGTAGTCGTCACCGGCCCACCAGGCAACGGCGTGGCTGGGCGACCGGCTGCAGCTCCAGAAGGAAGGCATGACGAAAATGGCCAAAGTCATTGGCATTGATCTGGGCACCACCAACTCGGTCACAGCGATCCTCGAAGCCGGCGAGCCGACGGTCCTGGAAAACGCTGAGGGCAGTCGGCTGACACCGTCAGTGGTCGCGACCAATCCCAAAACAGGCGAACGTCTGGTGGGACAAATTGCCCGCCGCCAGGCAATCACCAATCCCGAAAACACCATCTTCAGTATCAAGCGCTTTATGGGCCGCAAGTTCGATGATGCCGAGGTCCAGCGAGCACTCAAGGTCGTGCCGTACAAAGTCACCCGCGCGGCGAACGGTGACGTGCAGGTGGTCATGGCGGGTAAGACGTACAGCCCACCGGAAGTATCGGCGATGATCCTGCAGAAGCTCAGGGCGGACGCCGAAGCGAAGCTGGGTGAACCGGTGACGCAGGTCGTGATCACTGTGCCGGCCTACTTCAACGACAGTCAGCGCCAGGCAACAAAAGACGCCGGCAAGATCGCTGGACTCGAAGTCCTGCGTATCGTCAACGAGCCAACGGCCGCAGCGCTGGCGTATGGCCTGGACAAACAGAACCGTGAAGAAACAATCGCCGTCTACGACCTGGGTGGCGGGACGTTCGACATCTCCATCTTGACCGTCGGGGAAGGCGTGCTAGAAGTCAAAGCCACCAACGGTGACACGTTCCTCGGTGGTGACGACTTCGACCAGCGGGTTATCGACTGGATCGTCGACGAGTTCCGCAAAGACCAGGGCATTGACCTGCGTCAGGACCGCATGGCATTGCAGCGGCTGAAAGAGGCCGCTGAAAAGGCCAAGATTGAGCTCAGCTCGGCACAGTCGACGGAAATCAATTTGCCCTTCATCACCGCCGACGCAAGCGGACCGAAACACCTCACCCTGCCGCTGTCGCGGGCGAAACTAGAGCAGCTGGTTGGCGAGCTGATCGAACGAACCAGACTGCCGGTACAGCAAGCGCTCAAAGACGCCGGCCTGTCTCAGACTGACATCAACGAAGTCGTCCTGGTTGGCGGCCAGACGCGCATGCCCGCCGTCCAGCAGCTGGTCAAGGACCTGTTCGGCAAAGAGCCCCACAAGGGCGTCAATCCAGATGAAGTGGTAGCCGTCGGCGCGGCCATTCAGGCAGGCGTGCTGAAAGGT
>DASYKL010000752.1:0-2803 GCA_035995405.1 Chloroflexota bacterium | reverse complement strand
AAAACGGCTCGTCGCTTCAGGCACGTTCGGTCGTCTCTTCGCCGAGCAAGCCCGTCGGCTTGAAGATCAGTACCACTACGAGCAAGCCGAACACCACCGCCTGGGTCCACCGCGGGTCCCAGAAGAAGTCGGCGAACGAGGCGACCAGGCCGATCAGCATGCCGCCGACGAAGGCACCCTGGATGTTGCCGATGCCGCCCATGACCGCGGCTGTGAAGCTGTACAGGCCATTGCGGAAGCCTTGAAAGAACCAGGCCGAGTTGTTGTACAGGCCAAAAATCGTCCCAGCAGCGCCGGCCATGGCACCACCGATCAGGAACGTCAGGGCGATGGTCATGTTGATGTCGATGCCCATCATGGCCGCCGCGGTCCGATCCTGGGCCGTCGCCCGCATCGCCTTGCCCAGACGGGTGCGCTGCACGAACAGCGTCAGGGCGATCATCAGCGGAATTGCGAGCAGGATGACGAACAGGTCTTTGAACGTGAACAGGATCTGGGTGTTGATGTGCAGGACGTCTTTGAAGATGTCGATGCGCGGCAACAGGTCGGGGTAGTTGACCTGCGACGCGCCTTTCCAAACCAGGCCGACATTGACCAGGATGAAGGACACGCCGATGGCGGAGATCAATGGCGCCAGGCGTGGAGCATTGCGTAGTCGCCGGTAGGCGATCCGTTCAATGGCCACGTTGAGCACCGCGCAGGTGATGATCGAGGCCAGAAGCGATCCGACCACCAGCAAAGCGATGGTGCCAGGCGGCAGGTTGAAGGCTTGTCGTTGGCCAAGCAGGCCAGGCACCCAGGTGACCAGGGTCAACGAAACCATGGTGCCGATCATGAAGACATCGCCATGGGCGAAGTTGATCAGCTCGATGATGCCGTAGACGAGCGTATAGCCGAGAGCGACAAGGGCGATGATGGCGCCGTTGGCGATGCCAATCAGCAACACCTGCAAGAGTTGGTCATACCACTGCATGCGGGGTTTTGGTTTCTAGTCCTTGCGGCGGGAAGTGGCCGTCATTCTGGGACCCCCACGGGGCTACTGGCAAGTAGAAAAAACCTGCGGGAGTTTGTACCGCCCGTCCATTGCACATCGTGCACCCCGTCAGGGGACGAAAAAGGCCCCCCGTCCATGAGACGGGAGGCCCTTGCCAAAACGTACGAGTCGGTGAGCTACTGTGGCGCGCTCAGCGTGATCGCGTTCGCGTCATCAAACGCGCCGCTCTTCACCTGCCGCCCGCTCATCGCGGTGATGCTGGTGTCGCCTGTATCGAGGAAGCTCCATGTCCCCAACACACCATTGAAGTTTTTGGTTGCAAAGATCGCGTCGCGAATTGCGGCTCGGTCTTTCTTCCCTGCTCGGCCGATGGCGTCCAGCGCCACCTTCATGGCCTCGTAGCCGTAGCCCGCGTAGGCCTCTGGCTCCGAATTGAACTGCTGCTTGTACTTGGTGTACCAGGCCGCGCCTGCACCGGTCAGCTTGCTCGGCGGCACGCCGCCGAAGGTGATATACGAACCCTCAGCCGCTGGACCAGCCGCATCGAGGAACGCCTGCTCGTAGATACCGTCAGGGCCCATCAAACGGACGCTGGGGTCGAGCGTGGCGCGGAGATCCTGCCACAGCTTGCCGGCATTGTTCTGGGTGATGCCGCCGAAGAACACGACGTCAGCCCCACTCGCGCGTACTTTTTGGGCGACGGCGCGGTAATCGCTGGCCTTGCCGTCGATGCCCTCAGGGCCACCGACCAGCTGCAAACCAACTTTCGGGGCAGTATTGGCGAACACGACGCCCAGGCCGTGGCCGTAAAGCTCGGTGTCGTCCAGGACGTATGCCTTGGTCGCGCCGAGTGTCTTGGCCCAGTTCGCCGCCGCGGCGCCCTGGATCTCGTCAGAGGGCACGACGCGGGTGTAGTTCCGCTGGCAGCCCTCGTAGTAGACGCCAGGCTCGTTGGATTCAACCGCGCCAGGGATGCTCTTGGTCAGGCCAGGATACGTATTGGCTGGCGAGATCATGCCCAGGTTGGTCTTGCACAGAATCGGGATCGAGACTTTCGCTGCGCCCGAGTTGAAGGTACCGACGTACACCATGACATCGGGATCGTTGAGCGCCTGGTTGGCGTTCTCCGCTTCTTTGGCCGCGTCCCACGCGCCCTTGGCGGCAGTGGCGTCATCCATATCGGTGTAGGTGATCGTCGCGCCGTTGACTTTGTTCCCAGCCTCATCGAGCGCCATCTTGAACGAGTTGACGATCGTGTCAGTCTGGCCCTTGCTGCTGCCGGTACGCGGCAGGCTGGAGACGATCTTGATGGTGGTCCCAGCGGCGAACTGGGCCGCCGGTGCGGCGCTCGGCGATGCGACCGCGACCGCTGAAGCGGACGGAGACGCAGCAGGCTTGGCCACCGGGCTAGCTGCCGGCGAGCTCGCCGGCGAAGCGGCAGCAGCTGGGCTGGCTGCTGGAGAGGCGGCTGCGGCCGGTTTCGTCGGCGCGGGCGCGGTCGTCGCAGCAGGCGCTGCGGTCGGTTGAGCTGCACCACCACCGCAGGCGGCGAGGAATATCGTCGCAGCGGCGGACAGTGAGGACAGGCGCGCGAGCGCGAGCGGGGCTCCACGCATAGTCTAAGTCCCTCCTTGGGAAGGCAGAGTGTGCCTGGCAGGCCAGCGTATGGCACGAGGGCCTATTGATACGAGACGATACAGGGTGCGCAAAGGTTCCGGTGGATGCGCACGTTTTATCAAACCGTTTTCCATAGTAGCGCCCGTACGTTGCACCGTCGTAGATCGACCGTTAGACTGAGCCGTCCCACGG
>DASYKL010000751.1:0-2699 GCA_035995405.1 Chloroflexota bacterium | reverse complement strand
GATCGGCGCGGTCAGCCCTGGGCTGCAGCAGGCTGTTGCCCAGCTCGCAGTCCCTAACGGCTACACGGTGTCCCTCGGCGGCAACAGCCAACAACAATCGCAGAGCTTCGGACAGCTTGGCTCAGCGCTGGGGGCCTCGGTCGTGCTGGCGTATCTGTTGATGGCGGTCCTCTATAACTCGCTGATCCACCCGCTGGTCATCCTCTTCGCGCTACCAGCGGCCATCGGCGGGGCGATCGTTGGTTTGCTGGTGTTTGGCTACAGCTTCAGCGTGTTCGCCATGATCGGCATGATCCTGCTGGTCGGGCTAGCGATCAAGAACGGCATCCTGCTGGTTGATCGGACGAATTTGAACCGCCAGCGCGGGATGGAGCAACGGGCCGCGTTGCTCGAAGCAGGACCAGCGCGGCTGCGGCCGATCTTGATGACCAGCACGACCATTGCGATCGCCCTGTTCCCGACGGCTCTGCGTCTTGGCGAGGGTGCGGAGCTCCGGGCCCCGCTGGCAGCGGCGGTGCTGGGTGGCGTGATCTCGTCGACGCTGCTGACGCTGGTGCTGGTGCCAGTGGTCTACACGTTGCTCGATGGCGCGCCGGCGACCACCGGTAGGATCGTGCGGCGCGCGTTTGGCGTTGTCCGCAGCCGCCGCCCCGCGGCCCCCTCGTCCGAGGCGTCAGGTCGTGGTGATACGTTCACCTCGACACTGCCCGCCCCGGCGTCGAATGGGCACGCGCGCGACGGTGGACACGCGGACGGCGCTACCGTCGAGGACGATACGTCCCAGCCGCACGCACCGAGCCGCCCGCGCCACGGCCGCTCTTAGGCCGGCCGCGCAAAGACCTCGTTCGGATCCGGCAACGGCGCGTTGATGGCGAGGTGCACGGTCGGCTCCGTCCCACTATTCCAATTCCGATGCGGCACCCCCGCCGGAAACACCACCAGCGTCCCTGGCCCAGCGTCGTACTGCTGACCCTCGATCTCCACCTTCATCGTCCCTTCCAGGACGAAGAAGATCTGATCGCCAGCATGCGTGTGCAGGCCAGCCGGTGACCCACCGCCAGCGGGGGTCTTGATGAAGTTCACGCTGCAGTGCTGACCACCGTTGGTGTGGTCCAGCAACCACTGCGAGAAGCGCTCGCTCGAACCCGCCGCTGCTAGCGCGGCATCGTCAACTCGTCGGACGTACTCCATGGGCTCCATTGTCGTCGCCTCACGACGCGTCGCGTTGGGCGAGCGCATCTTTGACGGGGCCCAGGTCGAATGGATGGTCAAGCTGAATCTGGAGCCGTTGCGCGCCGGCCGCCACATAGTCCCGCAGCGTCGGCACCGCCACCACTGGGATATTGGTCGTTCGCTCGATGGTCGACGGGTCGCGGCCAAGCTTGCGGCACCACTCGTCGATCACCTCGTTCTTGTGGCGGAGGACGTCGGGTGGGCCGGGCGTGTTCGACATGTCGGCGTACTGCGCCACAAGGCGCAGCGTGACCTGCTCGCCGCCACCGCCGATGAGAAGCGGCAGCTTCCCCCTGGGCGGCGGGTTGAGTTTTCCGAGGCGTGCTTTGACCCGTTCGATGCCATTGCGCAGCGCCTTCAGCCGTTCGGCCGGCGGCTGCCAGCCGAAGCCATATTCCTGGTGATCGCGCTGCGCGTTGCCGGCGCCGAGCCCCAGGATCAGCCGCCCATCGCTCAGCTGATCGACCGTGCGGGCCATATCGGCCAGGAGATCGGGATTGCGATAGCCGATAGCGCTGACGATCGCACCGATCTGAGCCTGACGGGTCTCGACCGCCATCGCCGCCAGAAGCGACCAGCACTCGAAGTGGGTGCCCGTCGGATCGCCGCTGAGCGGATAAAAGTGGTCCAGACGGTGATGTTTTGCTCGTAGCACATGCAATGAGCTTATGGGTCCCACACGTATGGAAGCCGCCGGGAGCGTCATGCACGCTCTCATCTACACCAGAATCAGCAGCGACGAGCAAGCGAACCAAGGCACGTCGCTTGATGCGCAGCTACGCGAGTGCCGCCACTATCTAGCAGAGCGCGGCTGGGTGATCGACCACGAGCTCCAAGACGTGTTGAGCGGGCGGCGCGACGACCGACCAGCGTACCGAGCGCTCTTGGAGCGTGTGCGCGAGCTACGCCCTCAGCGACACAGCGTCGTCGTCGTTGTGGCGGCCTTGGATCGTTTCGGGCGCAGAGTGCTCGAAGGCGTTCGCTGCCGTGAAGAACTGAAGGCGCTCTGCGTCGCGACACACTCGGTCAGGGAAGGCGGCGAGGTCAGTGACTTGATCGCGAATGTCCTCGCTGCCGTTGCCCAAGAAGAAGTCCAAAGACTCGGCATGCGCGTCAGTGCCGCGTGGTGAAATCTCGCTGATCAGGGCTGGTTCGAGGTCTCTGCGATGCTGCCGTGGGGCTACACGTCGCGTCCTGCCACCGCTGACGAGCGCAAGACCGGCTCACCCAAGACGGTGATCGAAGCCGATCCGACCAGCGCGACATATGTGCGTCAGTGTTTCGAGCGGGTCGCCGCCCGCCGGTGAATCGACGTGGAGTGTCGCGCGCCGGGCTGCTGCGCTGCCGGCAGACGTTCGGGGCGCGTGGATCAGTGGGCGTGGAAAGACTCCACTACGCGAGTTGACGCGCCGCAGCATCAGCAAGCTCTTACGCAACGATGTCTATGTCGCGCCCGCGCCTGCGCG
>DASYKL010000750.1:0-6319 GCA_035995405.1 Chloroflexota bacterium | reverse complement strand
CGGACGCGATGTCCTCAGCCGCCTCATCTACGCTGGCCGAGTCTCGCTCGGGGTCTCCGCTGTCTCGGTCGTCATGGCCGGCCTGGTCGGTGTGTGCCTCGGCCTATGCGCCGGCTATTACCGAGGGAAACTCGAAACGCTCATTATGCGCACCATGGAGCTGGTACTCAGCTTTCCGACGATCGTGCTGGCAATCGCGATTGTGTCCATGCTCGGCGCCAACCTGTCCAACGTTATCCTGGTCATCGCCGTCGTGTACACGCCCCGCTTCGTGCGGATCGTGTACGGTGCCACGCTGAGCGTGCGCGAGCTGGAATTCGTCCAGGCGGCCCGGCTGGCCGGCGCGACAGACCTGCGCATCCTCCGCTGGAGCGTGTTGCCGAACGTGACCACGCCGCTGCTGATCCAGTTCTCCTTGAGTCTCGGATTCGCGATCCTGGTCGAATCCGGGCTGTCGTTTCTGGGGCTGGGCGCCCAACCGCCGACGCCCTCATGGGGCAACATGGTCGCCTCGGCGCGACCCTTTATGGAGACCAACGCGTGGCTTTTGTTGGCTCCCGCGTCAGCTGTCGGGCTGACAATCCTCACCCTCAACACGCTCGGTGACGGACTGCGCGATCTGCTCGATCCGCGGCTGCACTCTTGACTCGCAGAAAGGATCACACCTATGTCAGGCACACAACGTCGAACGGTGGAGCTCCAGCGCTTGAGCTGGACGGAGCTGGCGGAGGCCATCACCGAGCATCCGATTATCCTGCTGCCGATCGGCACGATCGAACAGCACGGGCCGCACATGCCCATCGGCAACGACAACATGGTGGCGGAGTTCGTGGCGCACCGCACCGCCGAACAAACCAATGCGCTGGTCGCCCCAACGATCAACTACGGCTGCTCGGAAGTCTTCCACAACTTCGTTGGGACGATCCCGATCAAGCCTGAGACGCTCGCGGCGATGCTCCGCGACGTGTGCCGCGGACTTGTTGCACAGGGGCTGCGGCGCATCGTCTTCTTCGACAACCATGGCGGCAACGAGTTCGTGTGCGAGCAAGTCGCCCGCGAATTAAAGGCCGAGTTCGGCATCGTCGTCGGCAACGTGTACCCGTGGAACCTGGGCTACCAGCTGATGCGCGACACGTATGACAACCCGACCCTCGCCTACGGCCATGGCGCCGAGCCTGAAACCTCAGCCATGCTCGCCATGTTCCCGGAAGACGTCATGCTCGAGCGCAAGGAAAACGGCGGGTATCGGGCCTTCAACGGCTGGCAAGCGCAGGGCTACAGCAAAGTCGGTGTGCCTGGACAAGCGGTCCCCGGCACGGTCTATCTCGACGCCGACGAGGTCGCGCCCAACGGTGTGACGGGCAATTCCGACATGGCCAACGCCGAGCGCGGCAAGGTCTGGGTCGAGCGCGTGGTCGGTTTTGCGGTGGCATTTGTCAAGCACTTCGACGAAGTGACTGCTGCCCAACCGACCTCAGGCACCAATGGCGTGGCGCGGCCGGCGGTCCAAAAAAACTGACAGGTCGTTGACCTGTCGATCTGCCCGGAGTGGCCGATCCTCAAGTGGACCGAGTCGGCCCGCTTGTTGAATCGGCCAAAACGGGGAGAAACTGCGATGCGCGCCTGGGTGTCAGTGCTGTTGAGGCCCGCGACGGGGCTCATGAGCCGTCTGAGTTATGTGGAGAAGATGCTGGTCGTGAGCGTCGTGTTCGTCCTGCCGCTCGGCGTGGTGATGTACGGCTATATCTCGGATGCCAACACCCAGATCGACTTCACCCGCTCCGAGCTCAACGGCACGCGCTATCTGCGGCCGCTGAATGTCGTATTCCAGGACGTCGTGCGCGCCCGCTATGCGGCGGCGAGCAGCGACGTGACGGCACTCAGCACCGCGCAGCAGCGCATCGACACCAACCTCAAATCGCTCGCCGCGATTGACGCCGAGCTGCGTGACAGCTTGCGGACAGGCGATCAGTTCGCCGCGCTGCGGCAGGACCTGGCGGCACTGAATGTGAACACGCCGCCCGACGACGCGTATGCGGTTGTCGTCAACGACCTGCAGGCGCTCATTGCGCAGGTGGGCGATGGCTCGAGTCTGATCCTCGACCCGGCCCTCGACAGCTACTACCTGATGGACATCGCCGTCGTCGAGCTGCCGAGCGCCGAGGACAGCACCAGCCAGATCCGCCATCTCGTGCGAGCAATCGCCCAGAAGGGCGATGCCACGGCCGAGGAGAAAGCCAATCTCGGCGTTCTGACGAGCTCGACCACTAGCCATCTCGACGCCCTGGCGCGCGGGATCAAGGTCGCCATCGCCAACACGCAGGAGACCACGCTACGAACGGCTCTCGAAGGACCGAGCTCGTCAACGACCGCGGCCGCTCGGGCCTGGTTAGCCGCCCCTGATGCTGCGATCAACCCCATCGACGGACTCTTCGCTCTGCAGCTGCGAACGCTCGACGCGCTCGACAACCTGCTCAACACCCGCGTGGCCGACTTCAGCGCCAGGACGCTGCGCATCGAGCTGCTGTCGACGGCGGCGCTGTTGACGGTCTTCTATTTGCTCGCTGGCTTTTATCGATCCGTCAAAATGGCCGCCGATCGTATCTCCGTAATGAGCCGCCGCCTGGCTGAACACGACATGCCCTCGCTGGTCGCCAGCATGCGAGCGATGGCGACTGGCGATCTGACGGCGGAAACATTGATCGAGGCGCAACCCTTGCCCGTCTCGGCACGCGATGAGCTCGGCCGCATCGCCGCTGACTTCAATCGCCTGATCGAGGGTATGCACACCACCGGCGGCGTCTTCAGCGAGATGAGCGCTCACCTGTGCGATCTCGTCAGTGAGGTGCAGCGCTCGGCCCAGTCGGTGTCGCTTGCCTCGGTGTCGTTGCAGGACACCACGACGAGCACGACGGCGGCCGTGCAGCAGGTCGATTTCGCAGTCCAGAACATGGCCAGCGGTGCCAATGACACAAGCCGTTCCGCCCAGGAAAGCGCTATCGCCGTGTCGCAGCTGCTGCAGGCCATCGACGGGATCGCCCGCGGCGCGGCCAACCAGGCGACGCAGGTGCAATCGACCCGGCTCACTGTGGCGCGGATGACGGCCGAAGTAGAGCAGACGGCTGAGAGCGCTCAAACGGTTGCCTCGGCCGGTGTGCAGACTCGCGCGGCAGCCGAAAAAGGCGAGCGAGCCGTCGTCGAAACGGTGTCGGGCATGGCTGACATTCGGCGTCTGGTGGGCGACGCCGCCGCACGGGTGACTGAGCTCGGCCAGCTCGGACAGCAGATCGGCACGGTCGTTCAGACCATCGACGACATCGCCGAACAAACCAATCTGCTGGCGCTGAATGCCGCCATCGAGGCTGCTCGCGCAGGCGAACAGGGCAGAGGCTTCGCCGTCGTCGCCGATGAAGTCCGTAAACTCGCGGAGCGCTCGTCACGCGAGACCGGGCAGATCTCGGCGCTGATTCAGCAGGTCCAGGACTGCACGCGCTCAGCCGTGGCAGCGATGCACACAGGCGCCGCGAGCGTCGAAGACGGTACCACTCGCGCAGAGCAAGCCGGGGTCGCCTTGCGCGAGATCCTCCGCGAAGTCGACAGCACGGTGCAGCAGGTGCGGCATATCGCCGACGCGTCGCAGGCTATGTCGGAGGGTGCGCGCAACGTCGGTGACGGAATGCAGGGGATCAGCGCGGTCGTCGAAGAAAATGCCGCCGCTACGGACGAAATGGCGGCACAGGCCAGCCAGGTGAGCAGTGCCATTCAAGGCATTGCGGCTGTCTCAGAAGAACAGAACGCGAGCGCTGAGGAAATTGCCGCCACCAGCCACCAGGTGGGAATCCAGGTCGAGGACATCAGCGCTCGAGCCGCGGACCTGGCCGCCACGGCCGAAGGGCTGGAGCAGCTCGTGGCTCGGTTCAAGGTCCGCGCGCTGCCGGGCAACGTGGTTGTTCTGCGGCGGGCTGCCTGACAGAGCAGGACCTCTGGGGAGCTCAGTCGGTACTGTCGCGTCTTGGGCTGAGCGCGTCCTTGGATGACACTGCGGCATCACTGCACGGAAGCAGGAGGAGAGCATCATGGACAACATCAATCCCGTGTCTCCCATGGCCAACGACACCACGACCAGCGGAACCAAGGATGGTTCAGCCGCCGCGGACAACGACCAGCCATACCGCTTCGGCCGCCGCCCGAACGTTCAGGCGCCGTATCCATTCAACGATCGCCAGTTCGCTCGGCTGCTCATTCTGAAGAGCCGATTGCAGGCCGCGGCGTGACCCTCGTCCCCCTGCAATCGCAACGCACGTTTCGTGTGACGCGGCCGAGCCGCCCCCGCAACCCGCTGCGCCAGATCCAACTGTTCCTGCGCCGCCGCGCCAAGTAATCGTTTTCAGAGGGGCGCGGGAATCGCCATCTCGCGACCTAGCGTCTCGAGCTGCTCAGCCACCGAACCGCTGAGCGGCACACCCTCTGCTAACGCCCGCATACGGGCTGCCCGACGTCGGTCACCTGGCGCCCGCCCCGCCAAGCGACGCGTTTCAGCCTGCAGCTGAGCCACCTGCGCCGCCAGCTCGCCTGGCGCGCACCAGGCCGTCGGGTCGATCGCGATGAAGGTCTGCCCGAGCTCCAGTCCACCCCAGCGGTCGTCCGCCAGGGTCACCTGACTGGACAGCCGGCCACCGCCCAGGATCGACAGCAGCTCGACCAGCAGCCCTAGCGCCAGCCCGCGTTCGCCGCCTAGCGGCAGCAGCAGGCCAGCCATAGCTCGTGCCGCATCCGTCGTGGCCTTGCCATCCGCATCCTGAGCGACCCCTGCCGGAATCGGCCAACCTTCCCGCGCTGCCTCGCGGACCTTGCCCCGAGCGATCGCCGCCGTGGACAGGTCGATCACCACCCGCTCACCACCGAGCCCGAGCGCGGCCAGCGCTATCGGACTGGTCCCCAGCAACGCTTCGCGCGCGCCAACAGGTGCGACGCGGGCGCTGCTGTTGGACACCGCCAGCCCCCAACAGCCTGCGTCAGCCGCCTGCTCGACATAGCTACTCGCCGCTCCGAAGTGGTTGGTGTTGCTGATCGAGACCAAGCCAATCCCTGCCCGCCGCGCCCGCTTCAACGCATAGCCCATAGCCGTCCAGGCCACCAGTTGACCGGGCCCATTGTCGCCATCGAGCCGGACCGCCGCTGCTCGCGAGGCGACGACCCGAACCAGCGGCCGGGCGTTCAGCTCACCACGGCGGATGGCGCCGACCAGGCGCGGCAGGAGCACGACGCCGTGCGTCGAAATCCCCGCCGCATCGGTGTCGACCAGAATCCCCGCGACCCGCCGCGCGGCACTCGGCCGCAGTCCCGCGCGACGGAGCACGCGGCTCGCCCAGCCAGTCAGGTCAGCGCCGCTGAGACGAACGCCACCGTGCGTAGAATCGCCACTCGTATCAGGCATGCCGCGCCCCCAAACTTCGTTGTGGATCTATCCGTGGGACCTGCTGGATGAAAGCCCGCCCCAGGCACTGCGCCAGGCGCACGACCTGGCCGGAGCCGACGCGGTCAACGTAGCCGTGACCTACCACGCCGGTCTGTTCCTGCTGCCGCACAACCCCCGCCGACGCCTGTACGCCGCCGAGGATGGCGTCGCCTATTTTCGGCCCGATCCGAAATGGTTTGGAGACGGACCCAAGCCGACGCTCAGCACTCTGACCGAGGACGCCGATCCCTTGGCCGAAACACTTGCCGCGGCCGAAAAGAGAGACATGGCGGTGCGCGCCTGGGTGGTCTGCTGCCACAACAGCCGGCTCGCCCAGGCTCAGCCGGAATTGTCCGTGCAGAATGCCCTGGGCGACCGGTTGCCGTTCGGGCTGTGCCCGCTGCAACCGGCCGTGCAGCAGTACCTCGCCGGGCTGATCGACGCGCTGAGCGCATATCCCCAACTCGCCGCGATCGAGTTGGAAGCGCTGTACTGGCAGCCAGCGGAGCATGGCTGGCACCACGCCAAGTTCGGCGTACCGCTGGACAGGCAGGCGTGGTTCCTGTTCGGCCTGTGCTGCTGCGACGCATGCGCCGGCGCAGCGGGCGTCGATCGTGCCCGACTCGTAGCGCCCATTCGGGAGCGCTTGCTGGCCGCACTCAACGGCGAATCGCTTGGACCCGCTTCGCGCCAGGCCGTGGCTGGCATCAGCGTCGAACTGGCCGCGCTGCTGGAGGCACGTTTGGCACGGCTCAACGACCTGCTGGCGCGGTTGGTCGGGCGGGCGCACGTCCCCATCCGGGCGCTGGTGGGCAGCGGCCTGGTCGAGCAGCCGTGGACGCGTGGCATCGACCTCGCGGC
>DASYKL010000749.1:0-6933 GCA_035995405.1 Chloroflexota bacterium | reverse complement strand
ATGCTGGTGACACAACGCTCCACCGCGCTCAGGTCTTCTTCCGGCTGGACCACCACGTTGACCGACAGACGGCACGTGTCGGATTCGGCGGCGCCATCGTGGATCGCACGCGGCGTCGAGACGGCACCGCGGAACGGATCGGCCGGTCGTCGCTGCGCCGGTAGACCGAGGTCCAGGCCAAGCAAGCGGTCGAAGTCACGCGCGAGCACCACCTTTTCGACCGCTGGTAGTGATGCAAGCGGCCCGCGAACGAGCGACCAGACCAGCGCCAGACAGCGGGGCAGTGCCAGGTCCTCCGCGGCGAGCGCCCAGAACGCGTCCCGACAGGCGAGCGCCTCAGCAGACAACGGCGACGACGGCGACGACGGTGACACCGACCCCGAATCAAAGCCCGACGCCGACGCAGCGGCGGCCCAGCGCGCCACATGTCCGCGCAACCGATGCAGACCCGTCTGCGCCGCACGCAAACTCGTGAACGTGAAGTTCAATCTGGCCCGATAATGCGCCGTCAAACACAGATACCGAAATGCCAGCGGCTCGAACTCCAGCTCCAGCAAATCACTCAAGGTGTGAGCGTTGCCAGTCGACTTGGCCATCTTCAGGCCGTCAGCCAGCAAGTGCTGCCCATGTAGCCAAACGCGGGCGAAGGGCGCAGCACCGGTGAACGCCTCGCTCTGCGCCCGTTCGTCTTCGTGGTGCGGAAAAATGTTGTCGACGCCACCCGTATGGATGTCGATCTGCGAACCGAGGTGCTCGGTGCTCATGGCCGTGCACTCGATGTGCCAGCCGGGAAAGCCAACGCCCCACGGACTCGGCCACACCAGCTCCGTCCGACCCGGCTCAGCTGCCTTCCATAAAGCGAAATCGCGCGGGTCCTCTTTGAGTGGATCGACTTCGGCACGCACGCCCTGTCGCAAGCCTTCTCGTGAGACGGATCCGCCGAGCTCGCCGTAGCCGTCGAAAGCCGTGACACGAAAATAGACGTTGCCGGCTCGCTCGTAGGCGCAACCGGACTCCAGCAGCGCCGCCGCGATCGCGACCATTCGCGGCACGTGCTCGGTTGCGCGCGGGAAGACGTCCGCAGGCAAAACATTGATGCACTGCTCATCGCGGAAAAATTCGGCGGTGAAGCGACGCGCGATATCGGCGGGTGCGAGCCCGGCCCGCAGCGCCTCGGCGACGACTTTATCCTCGCCGCGATCGAGTAGCTCCTGGCGCATGTGCCCGACGTCGGTGATGTTCTTGACATGTCGAACGCCGTACCCGCGCGTCAGCAACACGCGTTTCAACCAGTCCGCGAGGAGATAGGATCGTAAGTTACCGAGGTGGACCGACCGGTAGACCGTCGGTCCGCAGGTGTAGATTCGCACGTCCCGGTCGCGCTCCAGTTTGAGCGGCTCCACCGTCCGCGTGAACGTGTTGTACAGCTGCACTGGTGACGTGCTGGCCAGAGTTGAGCTCACGCGACCTCTCGCCGTCGCGCTAGCGCATCACGACCGGGCACCCGCCGGCAGGACCTCAGCCGCGAAGTTGCTCAACTCCAGTGCCAGCTCAGCGGGACGCTGCAGCGGCACGTCGTGGACGGTGTCTTCGAACCAGCGCGCCCGCGCTCGTGGCACCGTGTCAAGGACACGTTGCACACTCGCCGTTTTGTGCGCCAGGTAATCCTCCGCGTCCGACGGTCGACGCGCCGGCAGCACCAGCACCGGACACTGTAGCGTGCCCAGGATGTCCGCCGGTCGTTGCGCCCACAACGCGCGAACGACCTGCATGTGGTTGGGAATGCGGAAACGTCGCGTGATCCGCCCCTCGTCGTCGATGTGGAAAAGAGAACGGCCAACTGCTTCGGCGCGTGGATCGACGTATCCGCCGTTGTTGCGCGCCATGCGCTCGTGCAGGTCAGTCCAACGCAAGCCGTCGATATCGGGTGGCCGCAGGCGCGTCTCGGCTTCTTCCCAGCTCCACCGTTCGCCCGGTGACGATGTGCCGCCATCGACGAGGGCTATGCCGGCTGTCCGTTTCGGGTACGCCGCCGCGAAGTGCAGAACGACTGACGCGCCCCACGAATGCCCTACCAACAATGCCGGTTCGCTGACGCCAATGGCATCGAGCAGGCCGCGCAGGTCATCTACCACAGACGGAAAGTCGTAGCCTTCGTCGGGCTGGTCACTCGTGCCGTGGCCGCGCTGATCGAGCGCTACAACACGGCTGCGCGTGTGCATGGCCAGGTCCGGCGCACAGAGGTCCCAGATGTGGCTGCTGGAACCGAGACCGTGAACCAGAACAATCGGACGATCGGCGGCGCCATCGCCCGCCCACTCCAGGTAGTGCAGGCTGAGCGACCCCACCGCGGCGAACGAAGATGTACTCACTGCCGGCCATGATAAGCACATCTCCCCCCACGTGGGGGGTCATGCAACCCGTATGGCACGGCCGATAGTCGTGATGCACCTGCCGCCGCTGGGCGGTCCGGATTTTCTAGTAGATCGCGGAAACGGAGAACTCACACGTGGCGAAGGTACTGGTGGTCGACGATGCGGCGTTCATGCGCGTGCGCGCTTGCAAGGTTCTGCAAGACAACGGACATGACGTCTTCCAGGCTGAAAACGGGGTGGAAGCAGTGCGCCAGTATGCCGAGCACCGACCAGATGCGGTCCTGTTAGACATCACCATGCCCGAGATGGACGGGCTCGAAGCGCTCAAAGAGATCAGGCGCATGGACCCCAGCGCACGCGTGGCGATGGTGACCGCAATGGGTCAGCAAGCGATCGTGATGGAAGCGCTGCGGGCCGGCGCCAAGGATTTCGTACTCAAGCCGTTTCAGCCAGATCGCGTGCTGGGCGCCGTCCAAAAGCTCCTCGCAGCGTAGGCCCATGATGCGAGCTGAAATCATCAATCCCTTCTTGCAGGCAGCGAGCGAAGTCCTCGAGGCCGAGCTGGGCGCTGCGCCGCTGCGCGGTCCGATCGGTCTGCAACGGTCCGCCTACACGAGCGACGAAGTTACGGCCGTGGTAGCGGTAACAGGCGAGGTGGCTGGCATGGTCCTGTTCGCGATGGCCGAACCGACTGCTCGAGCGATCGTGTCCAAGATGATGGGTCAGGAGTTCCCCGAGATGGACGCCCTGGCGCAAAGCGGCATCGCTGAGATCGGGAACGTTATCACCGGTCGCGCCGCCGTTTTGCTCTCCGACGCGGGTTTTCCGTCTGACCTGGCGCCACCGATGCTGTTGGTCGGACGCGGGACGATGATCAGCACGCTCGACGTACAGCGCCTGGTGATCCCGATGGATACCGAGTTCGGTCGTATCGAAGTGCAGGTCGCGCTCAAGCTGACGGGCGCCGCGGCACGCCGCGCCGCCTAGGCCTAGGCTCGCTGTCCGGCCCCTTGGACTGACTGGCCTGGAGGGGAGGCCGACTAGTCTCGAAAATGCGGCCTGCCGCCCCGCTAGGCCTTCAGCAAACCGCGCAGCAGTAAAACGCCGGCACTCAGACACGCCAGCATCACCACTCCGAGCAACACGATAAAGCCGTCACCTATGGCGGTGCTGCTGGCGCGGAACACGTAATAGGCGGCCCAGATCAGCGGGACGGCAATCAATGCGCCGCCGATGATCGTCGTCAGACCGAGGCCGATGCCTCGACCGCCTCCGGCGCTGTCCTGTGCGTGCGGCTCGTGGGTCGGCTCGGCGCCGCCCTGCCAGGTGCGCTCTTCTTCTAGCGGCTCTGGCCGTGACTGCGGCTGGGGACTTGCCATCGCCGCACGGGGGTGCACAACCTATGCCGTGCGCGCGGCGCCTGGCGTAACGGGCGTGTCGAAGCGATACAGGTCGTAGCGCTTCATCAGGTCGATCACCTTCTCGGCGTACTGTGGGTCGGTGGCGTACCCGGCACGGGCAATGCGTCGAGCGAATTCGTCCGGATCGCTCGACGCTTGGAGCGCGAAACTGTACAGGCTGACCTGCTGAAACAGGCGCGCGTGATCGACGACCGAGTCGGCCAGGCTCTTGTAGGCCCGAAATGGCGCGGCAATGGTGTACGACCCGCCGTTGGCATATTCGAGTGTTGGCAGCCAGACGGCGCCGTCGTTGCCGACCTGACCCTGGGCTTTGATGCCGAAGTAATTGTTCGCCTCGCGCGTGAGCTGGGACTGGCCCCAGTTCGATTCGAGGATGGCCTGGGCAACGGTGACCGAAGCCGGCACGCCGTCGACGGTTTGCAGTGCTTCACGGGCGGCGGCACCGACGCTGAGGATGAATGAGTCGTGCGATGGCAACGGCGGAGCGGCGTCGGCTACTGGGGTCGTCGCATCGGCGGTAGTCGAGACGCTCTGGGCGGGCGGCTCGCTGGGTATCAGGTCGGCGGTGGGCAGCCAGCCTTCACCGAGGACGGTGTCGAGGGTAGGGGCGTAGACGCGGACGTGGAGGCGATCGGCGGCGGCGGGGATATTGTCGTCGAGGCGGACGAGCCAGGCTGCCTGCGGCACCACGGTGTTAGCGTTACCACGGGACGTCCCGCTGGCGTTCGGGCCACCAGTGTTAGCGTTACCACCGAATGTGCTGCTGGCGTTCGGAGCACTATTGTTAGCGTTACCACCCGACGCGCCGCTGGCGACCAGCGTTGTCCGCCGCGCCGACCGCAGCCACGTCCCGCTCCTGTCCGACGGCTGCACCTCGCTCAAACTGATCCAGCCTGGACCCGCCTGCCGCGTCGCGCCATCGCCCGCGTACTCGACCCGCAGCCGGTCTGCCTCGACGCCACTGACCTTCAAAAACGTCCACGGCGCCAAACGCGTGAAACCCACTGCCTGGCGGTCTGGCCCCGACCACAACACGGCCTCCTCACGGGTCTGCACCCAGGCGGGCAAATGCCGCATCGGCACAGCCGCAGCAGCCGGCGCAGCGGCGCCAGCCTGAGACCCGCCCGACCCCAGGCCCACAGCCGGGAAAAAGCGGACGAGCGACACGCCCGTCACCACGCCGCCGACCGTCAGCGCGAGAACAAACGCAACGGCCAGGCGGAGCACGGCGGGTTATACGCGCGCCACACCCGCCGCCTCAACAAGAGAGAGGGCCGTCCTTTGCCCCACAATGGACCCGAAGTCGGCGCGCGAATAGCCGCAGTAGAGAACTGCCTGGACTGTTCGGGCCGAAGCCAGCGTCGACGGCGCCACGGGCGCGCGCCCAGGGGCAGAAGAAAGAAAAAGCTTAGTCGGACGGAATAGAAGCTTCGCGCTGCTGCTCGAAGCTCGACCCGCTGCGGCCGCATGTCACGCAATCGCGCGGCTGGCGGGCGGTCTTGGCCACCTGCCCACAGCACGGACAGACCCAGTGGATTGCGCGGATCATCAACTCGCTCGGGCTCATAGTAGGCTCCTCGGGTCAGACACGCGCGTCGAGGGTGTCAGACCAGTTCCTCCACCTTACGCTCGCCGAGCGATACAGAGAAGCCTATGCGCACGATACTTATGATAGAATTTGGTTATAACCGGGGTGGGACCTGGCTCGGAAACCACGGCACCAGCACATTCCATAACGGCGCCGCCACGACCTGCAAAACGGGCGCCGACTGTGATGCCTGGATTTGACCCAGCACGCTGTGTTGCGCCGCTTCTTGCTCCCGCAACGGCACCACGGTGTAATAGCGCAAGATCGTCAGCAACACGATCAAGAACAACAAGCCCCACACCGCCCCAACCGCCGCACCCAGAATGTTTTCCGTCCCGAATTGACGACTCAGCCGCGACGATGGGTACGCCCGCCACACAACGAGCCCGATCAGCGCGAACGTCACCACGAAGAGCACCACATACGAGCTGAACTCGAACAACGGCAGCGTCTCGCGCCCGAATGCCAGCGTCAGCGCTTGACCGAGCTGGTGGTACAGCGAGCCAGCCAGCAGCGCTCCGCCGTACACGGCCACGAGCATGCCGACCTGGCGGATGATCCCCGTCCGCAATCCCCAGCCGACAATCGCCGCCCAGAGCACCGCGAACAGCACGTCTAATGGCTGCAGCCGTTGCAGAATCTCCACCTTGCGTTTGTCTCCTCGCTGGCCTGACGGTCCGAACTACCGGCCGCGCACGTCGGCGCCGAACCGCTCGCGCAGCATGCTTTCCACTTGACCGTGCACCGCGCTTACTTCGTCGTCCTCCAGCGTACGATCGGCGGCGCGGTAGCGCAGCGCGAACGCCAGGCTTTTTCGCCCAGCCGGATTGGACTGGCCTGTATAGACGTCGAACAGGTGCACACTCTCGAGCAGCGGCCCGCCAGCTTCGCGAATAGCAGCTTCGACAGCGCCATGCGGCGTGCCCTCGTCAATATAGAACGACACGTCGCGATCTGACTGCGGAAATCGAGATGGGGTCCGGATCGTGAGGACCGTTTGCTGCGCCTGCAGCAGCACCTCGAAATCGAGCTCGGCAACAAACACCTGCGCGCCAGTCGTATCCACATCGAACCGCGCGGCGATCGTCGGGTGCAGTTGTCCGAGGACGCCGAAGCGCTGTTCGCCGATGCGCGCCTCGGCGGTCCGACCGGGATGCAGGCTCGCATGGCGCGCTGGTGCGTACGAGACGTCGACATGGAACGCCGCGACGAGCGCGTCGATGATGCCCTTCAGGTCGTAGAAATCGAGGGCTTCCGAACCGGCCGACCAGCCGCGTGGATTGCGCGGACCGACCACGGCCAATCCGACATGCCGTCGCTCGTCGGGCAGTGGATTGAGCTCGCCGTGCCAGGTTCGCGCCAGCTCGTACAGCAGGACGCGGCCATTCTGGCGCAAGTTGGACCGCAACGCCACGAGTAAGCTGCCGAGCAAACTCGGCCGCAGCACGCTCTGCTCGACCGACAGTGGGTTGGCGATGCGAATCGGCTCTTCGGCGCGGCCTCCCGGCTCCACACTCAACTCGGTCGCCATATTGGGGTCGACCAGCGA
>DASYKL010000748.1:0-8818 GCA_035995405.1 Chloroflexota bacterium | reverse complement strand
CCAGGTTGTAGCAGCGGTTGCCGGTCGGCGGCGGGTACTGCACCACGTTGACGGCCAGCGGGATGACCTGCAGTGGCCATTCAGCCGGCTCGCCGAACATCAGCGACATCGGCACGGTCAGTCCGTGATCGACTTCCATGCGGTTGACAATGGTGATATCGAATTCATCCAGGATCAGTGACTGGGCGAGATGCCAGGCCAGCTCCGGATGGCCTTTAACGGTCGGCACAGGGCGTGGCCCCCAGCCCTCATCGGCTGGTGGAAACTCCGCGGCACAGCCCAGGGCGAACGTTGGGATCAGTTCCAGCGAGAATGCCGAGGCGTGGTCGTTATAGACCAGGATAGCCACGTCGGGCTTGACCTCGGCGATCCATTTCTTCGACGGCTCGTAGCCCTTGAACAACGGCTGCCAGTACGGCTCATGCGTCCGTTTGTTGTCGATAGCCGCGCCGACGGCGGGCACGTGCGAGGTTGCCACGCCAGCCACAAGTCTAGCCACTCGCCTTGGTCTCCGTCTGCCACTCCGACTTGTAGCGATTGCCCTCAACCGATCGGCCGCCCTTGAGCATCATGTCGGCATACTCTTGCTGAGTCATGCCGGTCATCGCCGCGGCGACCTGCTGGAACGACATGCCGTCAGTCGCGCCAAGCTTGGCGGTAAAGTAGATGTTGCCGCCCAGCTCGATCATGCGGTTCCAGTCGCGGTCGAGAATCGATTGCTTCTGGTCGGCGGTCATCGGGAAGCCATCGAGGTAGCCCGACTCGTTGGCCTTGAAGGCGGCTCGATTGTCGGCCTTCATCAAGGACATGCAAAACTGGTTGAGCCAGTAGCCCTGCCGTGAGCGCTGAGCGTCGAACACCGTCGTCCCCGGGATGTCGTCGTACTCGTGAGCAGAATGGGTCATCTGTCCTGAGTCGAGTGTACCGCCGCTATCGGCCGCCCCTCTAGGCCGCCGCCGCAACGTTTTCTTGCGTCGCATCGCCGTACACCGGCAGCTGCCGCTCGTACAGCGCAGACATCAGCGGTGACGAGATAATGAAGTCCGCCGACGCTCGGTTACACGCCACCGGGACATTCCACACCACCGCGATGCGCAGCAACGCTTTGACATCCGGATCGTGAGGATGCGGCGCCAGTGGATCCCAGAAGAAGATCAGGCAATCGATGCGGCCCTCGGTGATCTGTGCCCCGATTTGCTGGTCGCCGCCCAGTGGGCCGCTCTGGAAACGCTGCACGGGCAGACCAAGATTTGACTCCAGGAGACTGCCTGTGGTGCCCGTTGCACACAAACTATGCTGGGCTAACGAAGCACGGTTGTAGCGTGCCCACTCGAGCATCTCATCTTTTTTGTTGTCGTGAGCGACCAGTGCGATCCGCTTGGATCCCTGAATCGGCGCGCGGACGGAGAGTTCCATGGACACCTCCTTGTAAAGAAACGGTCCGTTTCGTATCCTAACTAGCAGCATGGTGGGGGTGCAAGGGCGGCCGCGTAGCGCACAAGCGCACCACGCTATCGTCGCTGCCGCGCGCGATCTGCTCATCGAACACGGCTTCGCCGATTTGCGCCTCGAACATGTTGCCGCCCGCGCCGGAGTCAGCAAGGCCACCATTTATCGACGCTGGGCGTCCAAGGAAGCCCTGGCCCTCGACCTGCTCACCCACCTCGCCGCTCCACACATCGTCATTGACGATGTCGCGGACACACGTACCGAGCTCTTGAGCGCGGTGACCAACGCCATGCGCGCGCTCACCGACACGCCATTTGGGCCACTGATTCGCGCCCTCTTGTCAACGATCGCCAGCAACGCCTCGCTCGGCGACCCCTTCCGCGCTCAGGTGATCGCCGCCCGCCGCGAAGCAATCGCCGGGGTCGTGGCCCGCGGCATCGAGCGCGGCGACCTGCGCGCCGATGTGGCAGTCGACATCGCCACCGAGCTGCTGGTCGGACCGGTCTACTTTCGCTTGATGTTTGGCGGCGAGCTGACGCAGCGCTTCGCCGAACAGATCGTCGATGCCGTCGTTCGGGGCTACGCTGCCCGCTAAGATGACGGTGACCATTTACGCCAGTATGCTCACGTGATGCCCACTCGTATCACCGACGTCGTGGCACTGGATATCCGCTTTCCGACCTCCGAGACGTTGGCCGGCTCCGATGCGATGAACCCGGAGCCAGACTACTCGGCGGCATACGTCATTCTCAAAACCGACCATCCTCGTGGCCTCGAGGGCCACGGCTTCACGTTCACCATCGGCCGCGGCAACGAGCTCTGTGTCGCCGCCATCAATGCCCTGGCCTACCTCGTGCGCGGCCGGACCGTCGAAGAGCTAGCGGACAACCCGGCCGCTTTCTGGTACCACCTGACCGGTGACAGCCAGCTCCGCTGGGTCGGTCCAGAAAAAGGTGTCATCCATCTGGCCACCGCGGCTCTCGTCAATGCCGCCTGGGACCTGTGGGCCAAGACGGTCGGCAAACCAGTATGGAAGCTCCTGGCAGACATGTCGGCAGAAGAGTTCATCAGCTGCGTGCCGTTCAGATACATCACCGACGCGCTTACACCTGATCAGGCGCTGGAGATCGTCCGACGCAACGACGCCACCAAAGATCAGCGCGAGGCGCTGCTGGCTGAAAAAGGCTACCCGGCGTACACCACTTCAGCCGGCTGGCTCGGCTACACAGACGACCACCTCCGCACGTTGTGCCGCGACGCCCTGGCCGGAGGCTGGTCGCATTTCAAGGTGAAAGTTGGCCGCGATCTGCAAGACGACATGCGCCGCTTGCAGATCATCCGCCAGGAGATCGGGCCAGACCGCAGGCTGATGGTCGATGCCAATCAGGTCTGGGACGTCGACCAGGCAATCGCCTGGATGCGTGAGCTGGCTCGGTTCGACCCGTGGTGGATCGAGGAGCCGACCAGTCCAGATGACGTCCTCGGGCACGCCACGATCGCTCGCGCCCTCGCGCCAATCAGAGTCGCGACCGGTGAGCACTGCCAGAACCGAGTCATGTTCAAGCAGCTGCTGCAAGCCAATGCCATCGGCTTCTGTCAGATCGACGCAGCCCGCCTCGGTGGGGTTAACGAAGTCCTGGCCGTATTGCTCATGGCTGCCAGATTTGGTGTGCCGGTCTGTCCGCACGCCGGCGGAGTCGGACTCTGCGAGTACGTGCAGCACCTGTCAATAGTCGATTATCTGCGTGTGAGCGGCTCGCTCGACGATCGATTGATCGAGTATGTCGATCATCTGCACGAACACTTTGTCGATCCAGTCGTGATGCGCCAGGGCCGCTACATGCCGCCGACGCAGCCTGGCTACAGCGCGACCATGCAGCCCGCATCACTACGCGCATATAGCTTCCCGGACGGTGAAGCCTGGACGGGCGCCCGCGCCGCCAGCCGCGGAGCGAGCGGCGCGTGACGCAGATCGTCCGCCTCCCGGGCGGGCTGGCCCTCCTGGAAGATGGGCAGCTGCGCGCCCGTCTCAGCCACCACTCGATCGCCGAACTGCTCCGACTGTCGGCGGCGGACCTCCGCGGCCTCCTGGAAGCCGCAGGCGACTCGAGCCAGGCCGTCTCGGCGACCATCCTCGCCCCCCTCGCCCCCATCGACGGTCTGACCGAAGTCTGGGCCGCTGGCGTCACGTACCGCCGCTCCGAAGAAGCGCGCGTCGAAGAAAGCGGGACACCCGACATCTACACCCGCGTGTATTCGGCTGACCGACCCGAGTTGTTCTTCAAAGCGAATGCACGCCGCGTTGCCGGCCCCGGCGAGCCCGTCGTCGTGCGCACGGACTCCACATGGGACGTGCCGGAACCTGAGCTGGCGGTCGTTGTCAACGCCGCTGCCGAAATTGTCGGTTACACGATCGGCAACGACGTCAGCTCGCGCAGCATTGAAGGTGACAACCCCCTCTATCTGCCACAGGCCAAGGTGTATCAACGCTCCTGCGCTCTTGGCCCCGGCATTACTCCAGCCTGGCAGATTGCCGATCCCTACGCGCTTGGGATACGCATGCACATCGTGCGCAACGGTCAGCTGTGCTGGTCCGGTGAAGCGACTACCAGCGATCTGAAACGTCGGCTCGAGGACCTCATCGAGCATCTCTTTCGCGAAGACCATTTCCCCGACGGCGTCATTCTGTCCACCGGCACACCACTGGTTCCCGACAGCCCGTTCACCCTCCAGGACGGCGATGTGGTTGACATCGCCATCGACCGGTTGGGTGCGCTGCGTAATCCCGTGGTGCGCGGCAAGACGGCGCTCTAAACGCGGGCGAGCAACTGGATCAACACCAGCACATTGGCCGCCAGGCGGTGACGCGCGCGGTCAAATGCTCGCTCCCAGGACGAGCGACTGCGTGTCTCGACGGCGCTGTGAATGTGAATCCGCCGCCCGCCCGGCGATCGCTTCTGTACCCGCCGAGTCTCATTGGACATGCGCCACCAGACCGTTGGCATCCACGTACACCACATAGCCGATACTTTGGGTCGTGCTGTTCAGCGCGTAGTAAACGAGCGTCGATCCGCTCGGGTCATGGTAGACGCCGACACGGGCGATATGGGTGACCACCAGGCCTGAGGCCTGCACTTGCGCGGCGAATTGCTGCTCCGTAGTGCGCTGTTGGAATGTCACATCCATGCACTGGTAGGCCTGTTGCAACGCCGCGGGCGTCTTCTGGGCGATGGCCGTCATGGTCGTATCCGCGCACGTGGTTCCGCCGCTAGGAGTCACTCCGGCGGCGGCTGCGGGCGTGGCCAGCAGAGTCGGCGACAGGACCAGGTAGCCGACAACGCCGACGAGCATCGCCATGCCGACTGCGAGCGTCTGTTTCTGACGCCACAGGCCCGCCAACGCGCGGGCGCCAATTCTTTGCAAAAGATAGGTCGTCATCCATTTCTCCTCGGCTAGAGCTATGGGCTGACAATAGGCCCGAAATATGAGATTGCGATGAAAAAAGCTCGTTTTCGCTTCTCATGTAATTTTCATCTCCCAGGGTGAGACTGGACTCATGTTGCTCACACTGCTTGTCTTGCTTGTCGTGTTGTGGTTCCTCGGATACCTTCACATTCCCAGCTTCACGCTGCCTGACGTGGCGCTCTTTACCGTGAACGGCCATGTTGTCACGCTCGTCGAGACGTTGATCTTCCTGGTCATCATGACGGCCGTCGGTGTGCTGCCAACGCCACTTCGCCAGGTTGGCTTCGCTCTGGCCCTGGTCTGGGTGCTTTCGACGCTCGGCGTGCTGGCCATTCCCGGACTGGCGTCCATCCTGGTCATCGCGATCATCGTGGGCCTCATTGCCGCGGTGCTCGGCGCGGCAGGCGGTGGAACCCGGACGGTTGTCGATTGACGGCGACGCGCGGAACTGGCCGTCATGTGCAAGCTGTGGCGCTGAGTGTTAGCGCACGCGCGCGCCTGCCAGAAAAACGGCCTCGACGCGCTTCAACGCGCTGATATCGAGGCTGGCATCGCCAGCAGTGAGGAGCAGGTCGGCCTGCTTGCCAATGGTCAGGCTGCCCACCTCACGACCAAGCCCGATGGCCTCTGCCGAGTCGAGCGTGGCCGAACGAATTGCCGCCGCGGCGCCCATGCCTTCCGTAGCCATCGCCTCGACTTCGTCGGCGAAGTCGCCGACCCGAAAATAGCTGTAGCCAGAGTCAGAGCCGGCAACCTGCTTGACACCGAACGTCATCAGCCGCCGAAAGTAATCGCACCGCTCGTCATAGAACCGCCGCTGTTCAGCTAGCTCGTGCGCCTCTTCCACCGTCAACTCGCGCTCCGTGCACAAGCGTTCGAGACGCCAGATGCGCACACGCCGGATATGGAGTGTCGGATTGACCCAGATCCCCTGGTCGGCAATTTCGCGGGCGGTATCCTCCTCGAAACAGTACCGGCCTGCCGTGTCATAGAAACTGCAGTGGATCAACATGTCGATGCCTGCTGCCATTGCCCGGTGGATGCCTTCGTTGCTGCCAGCGTGTGCGCCCGTCAACCGATTGAGCGCATGCGCCTGGTCGACTGCGGCGGTTATCTCGTCGGCCGTAAACGACGCACGATACGGTTGCGTATTGGGCGTTCCGCCTCCGGTAGCCATGATCTTGATCCAGTCGGCGCCCTCCTTGGCCAATTGGCGAACCGCCTGACGGACCCCGTCAACGCCATCGGCCTCGCCGCCTGAGGGCCAGGCATGGCCGCCACTGATCGTGATCGGCCGACCAGCGACCGACAGCCGCGGGCCGCTGATGATTCGACGCCGCAGCGCCTCTTTGACCGCGAAGATGGTCCGCCGCGCGGCACCACACTCGCGCAGAGTCGTGATGCCTGCGTTCAGCGCCTTCCGTGCACCGACCGCCGACTGGAGCACACGCAGGTCATCATCTGCCGGGGTGGCGCCCACAATTGGGTTGCCGTCGCCCGCGTTGTTCAGGTGGACATGACAATCGACCAGGCCAGGCATCACCGTCAGGTCTGGGAATTCGAGCCGCTCAGCGGCTTCGGGACAAGCCACCGCGGCCGCCGGCCCGACCTCGACGATGCGCTCACCATCGAGCAGCAGCGCTCCGTCGACGATCGATGGCGCGCCCGTGCCATCAACCAGCCGCCCAGCCCGCACGTATCGCAGACTCATGCTCGCCCGCCTTCCATAGCCGAATATGTACGGCGGACAGTAGCATGCTGTGACCAGGCCACGTGGCACGCCGCTGTGCGATACCGTGGACATCCGATCAGGTAAGAGGTTGGAATTTCGTGACACCGAACGGATCGCACACTGTCTCGCGCCGGAGCTTGCTGCGTTTGCTGATGATTGGCACAGGCCTGACGGCTGCCAGCTCCGTGCTCGCCGCGTGCGGCCCGGCGGCGCCACAAGCCGCGCCCGCCGCAACACAAGCTGCGCCAGGCGCTGCGGCACCCACGGCCGCCAATGCCGTGCCTGCTGCCGCAACCAGTCCTGTGAAGGGTGGTCTATTGACGGTCGGCATCTATCAGGAGCCGCCGACATTCGATCCGCACGTCTCGGGTTCAGCCACAGCGGGCCGAGTCATGCGCCACATCTTCGACACCCTCGTCTTTCAACCTGAGCCCGGCAAGTTCGAAGCCGGCCTCGCCACCTCTTGGGAGAGTAGCGACGCCGGTAAGAGCTGGACATTCAAGCTGCGCCAGGGTGTGACGTTCCACGACGGGACGCCGTTCAACGCCCAGGCAGTCAAGTTCTCGTTCGACCGCATCGTCGACCCAAAGACCAAGTCGCTATCGGCAATCGGTCAGATGGGGCCCTACGCGTCGACCGAGGTCCTCGACGATTCGACGGTCAAAGTCACGTTCAAGAAGCCGTACGTCGTGTTTCTGAACAACGTGTCGTCGTCCAATCTGGCACCCGTTTCGCCTACTGCCGTGGCGAAATACGGAGAAGACTTCGGCCAGCATCCAGTTGGCGCTGGACCATTCAAGTTCAAGGAATGGGTGCCCGCCTCGCACGTCGCGGTCGAGCGCAACGAAGCGTACAACTGGGCTCCTGGTTTTCTCGGGCGGACTGGTCCGGCTTTGCTCGATGGCGTGCAGTTCAAGTTTCTGATTGAGCCCGCGACGCGCACTGGCGCGCTGCAAAAGGGCGAGGTCTTGCTCATCGATCAGACACCCGACACGGATGTCGCGGCGCTCAAGCAAGACTCCAAATATCACGTCGATACGATCGAGCAGACGGGCTCACCACAAGTCTTGCCCGTTCACGCCAGCCGCGCACCAACGGATGACCTGGCGGTTCGGCAGGCATTGCTGTATGGGCTCGATCGTCAGGCGATGACCAATGCGGTGTTCGCTGGGGTGCGACCGATTGCGTACGGACCACTCACGTCCAAGACCTGGAGTTATTTGAAGGACGTCGAGCAGATGTACTCGTTTTCGCGCGAGAAAGCGCGAGAATTGCTTGACGGCGCTGGCTGGAAAGTGAACAGCCAGACCAATATCCGCGAAAAAGATGGCAAGCCGCTGGCGGTGCGCTATGTCACTACCGACGATGCCGGCAACAAGCGACCTGGCGAGTTTGCGCAGGCCGCCTGGAAGCAGATTGGCGTCGACGTCAATCTGGAGGCCATGGCGTACGAAGCGACGGCCCCGATCATGCTGCGCGGTGAGCACAACATCGCCCGAATTGGCTACAGCGCCACTGATCCTGAGTTCCTGTACACGCTGTACCACTCCGACAATATTCCCGGCACGAACTTCAATCGCACCATGACGAAGTTCCCCGACCTGGACAAGACGATCGAGGACATGAACGCGGAACCCGATCAAGCGAAACGCCAGACCCTGTCGCAAGCTGCGCAGCGCTTCATCATGGATCAGGCGCTGATCGTGCCGCTCTACATCGTCGTATTCGTGTACACCGTTGCGAACAAGGTCCAGGATGTGAAGTACGACCTCGCCGCCTCCCCGGTCTACTACAACGTCTGGCTCAAGCCGTAACGCACAACGTGGCCCGTCTTTTCGGCTTGTTCACCGCAGATTTTCGATTCGCGGGCGGAGCGCAGCGGTGCGTCTCCGCCGCCTCGATCGGTGACCACCCGCGGACCGTACCGTCGTGAGTAGCTATCTCGTAGGTCGGCTAGCCGCCGTTGTTCCTGTTCTGTTAGGCGTTTCGCTGCTGGTCTCGTCGCTTATCTTTTTCCTGCCCGGCGACCCCGTTCAGCTCATGCTCTCCGAGATGGGCGGCGCCGCGGCGGGCCAGGTCACGCCCGAGCAATACCAGAGCCTCCGCCACGAGCTGGGACTCGACGAGCCGTTCGTCGTCCACTACGTAAAATTCGTTAGCCGCGCCGTCCAA
>DASYKL010000747.1:0-11652 GCA_035995405.1 Chloroflexota bacterium | reverse complement strand
GCCCTCTCCAGCACGTTTGGCGCGACCCTGGGACTGACCTGCGGCTATTTCGGTGGTTGGTGGGATACGGTCGTCATGCGCGTCGTCGACGTCTGGCAAGCCGTGCCGTATCTCGTCCTCGCCCTCGCCATCGCCGTCGTCCTGGGCCCCGGACTCGAAACCCTGATCCTCGTCCTGGCGTTAGGCACCTGGACAACATTTGCTCGGTTGGTCCGCAGCGAGGCGCTGGCCGTCCGCGCACGTGAGTCTGTCCTTGCCGCACGCGTCATGGGCGCCAGCGAGGTGCGGATTCTGGCCCGCCACGTCTTACCTCAGGTGGCCAGCACCCTCGTGGTGACGCTGTCGCTGGTCGTCGCCAGCACGATCCTGTTCGAAGCCAGCCTGAGCTTTCTTGGCCTCGGGGTGCAGCGACCCACGCCCAGCTGGGGCAACATGCTGCTCGACGGTGTCGACGTGCTCGGTCTCGCCTGGTGGGTTTCGTTCTTCCCAGGGTTGGCTATCTTGCTCGCCAGTCTCGGCATCAACGTCCTCGGCGACTGGCTGCGCGACGCACTCGATCCGCTGCGCTAGTAACCCAGCAATTGCGGCAGCACCGTCCCGAGCAGCCACCCGCCGCCGGCCGACAACGTGCCAATAGCGACGATCTCGATCACGCTGCGCCACAGGTTCATGCTCGCCAGCTTGCCTTTGATCACCCCGATCGCGACCAGCGCGAAAAACGTCAGCACCAGCGAGATCGGCAACGCGACTGGCACCGGCAAGAAGAAGTACGAGATCAATGGAAAGATCGAGCCGATCAGATAAGACACCCCAATTGTCATGGCCTCAGGCAGTTTGACCTGCGCCGGCTCGAGCGTCGGGATGCCCAGTTCTTTGCCAACCATCGCCTTCTGGTAGGCCTCGGGATACCGCGCCAGTGTGCTCGCCAGCAGGCGCGCGTCTTCTGGCGATACGCCGTCGGCTTCGTAGATGTGCGCCATTTCCGCCAGCTCGAACGCTGGCGCGGCGCGCATCTCATCCAGCTCCTTATGGATTTCGGTCTGCAGCACCTGCGCCTCGGCCCGTGCGGCGATGAACTCACCAGCGCCCATCGATAAGGCGCCGGCGAACGCTTCGGCGATACCGGCGACGATAACGGCGCGCGAATCGCCGATCCCGCCAGCCACACCACTGACCACACCCAATGGCACGACCAGACCATCCAGCGAGCCAAAAACGAGTTGGCGGATCCGACTCAGCCGCTCGATTCGGTCGCGCTCGGCGAACAGGTTCGAGCCCTCCTGGGCCACCGTTGGTTTGCTCATCGGGACTAGCTCAGAACCTCACCCAACACGATTCGCAGCTGACCATCAGCCGCTGTCAGCCGCTGTTGTGCTTCTGCGGCCGACACGCCGAGGCGCAGCATGGCTATGGCCGTCTTCACCTCGCCAGCGGCGTCGGCGAGCGCCTGCTCTGCTGCTTGTTCGTCGGCGCCGGATGCCGCCTGGACCAGCCGCGCGGCCCGAACGCGCAGTTTGTCGTTGGTGGCTTGGAGGTCCACCATCAGGTTGCCGTAGACCTTGCCTAGCCGCGTCATCAAAGTCGAGCTAAATGCGTTCAAGATCAGCTTCTGAGCTGTGCCGGCTTTCATCCGCGTCGAGCCGGAAATCGGTTCAGGGCCGGTGTCGACGGCGATGCACACATCGACGTAGCCAGCCAGGGCTGGTTGCGGCACGCATGCCAGCCCGACTGTCAAAGCGCCAGTCCGCCTCGCTTGGCTGAGAGCGCCGATAACCCACGGCGTACGGCCGCTGGCGGCGATGCCGACCGCAACATCGTTGGCGGTCAAATCGGCAGCCGCATTGCTGCCGGCGTCGCGATCGTCCTCGGCCCCCTCGACCGCTTTTTGGAAAGCGCCGACGCCTCCGGCGATCTGCGCGCGGTACCGCTCGGGGGCCACGCCGAAGGTCGGGCCGAGCTCCGCCGCGTCGAGTGCAGCCAGACGACCTGACGTGCCCGCGCCGAACAGCACTACATTGCCGCCCCGCCGCCAGCGCTCCACGGCCAGATCGACTGCCCGAGCAACTTCTGGGAGCACCGCGCGTACCGCCGGCGCAACAAGCTGGTCCTCATCGTTGAGCCGCTGCAGCAGCCCCAGCGTATCCAGGCGATCGAGATCGCGGGTCCGAGGATTCAACTGCTCCGTCGGTAGCCGATCAAGCGCCTCGGTCATTGGCGCGCTTACCGCGTACTCGTTACTTTGCGCAGCCCGCGCGGGCGCGCGGGATCCAGACCTCGCGCTACTGCCAGCTCAACCGCCAGGAGCTGGCCAAGGACGAGCGCGGCGATCGGCGCGACAGGCTCTCCAAGCGCCGCCCGTAGCGTGAGACTCGGGTAGTCGGTCGCCTCAACGCCCGACACCTGACCCGCCTGTAGTAAGGCCGCGCGACCGCCACGTTCACCGACCGCCCTGGCAATACCCACCGCCGCCTCACTCGACTGCCCACCAACATCGATGACCAGCGCGCTGAAGTCCGCATCGACCAGCGCCACGGGGCCATGCAGAAAGTCGGCAGCCGAAAACGGTTCGGCCGCCGTGTAGGACGTCTCTTTCAATTTGAGCGCGATCTCCAGCGCCGGCGGGAACGCAAAGCCTCGCCCAATAACGCTGCCAATTGTGGTCGGCGCCAGCACACCGGCCAGCGCTCGTGCGGCATCGCCCTGCCGGAGTGCCGCCTCCAACGCGACCGGCAGCCCGTCGAGCAGCATGCCAGTGGCCTGCGGATCATCCAGTGCCGCTGACAGCATCGCTAGCAGCGTCATCTGCGCAGTAACGGTCTTGGTCGCCGGCACGCTGACCTCCGGCCCGGCCAGACAGGCCAGCACCCATTCCGCCGCCAGCGCCAGCGGCGAGCCCTCGTCGTTGACGATTGCAACGGTGACCCCGCCCTGCGCCCGAGCCTCGCGCAAGTACGCCACCACATCTTCGCCTTGGCCTGACTGCGAAATGCCAATGACCACGGTCTGCGCCAGACGTGGACCCCGTCCGTACAGCGTCAACCCCGACGGCGCAGCCAGCGACGTCAACTGCCGATTGCACACTTCAAGCAGATACCGGCCGTAGACCGCCGCGTTGTCCGAGCTACCGCGCGCGACGAACACGACCGCCGACGGCTGCCGCTGGCGGATCGCCCGCGCCACTGCGTCGACGGCCGACCGCTGGTCCACCAGCAACCTTCCGACAACCGCCGGCTGTTCGCCGATCTCCTGCCGCAGCGTGTCCAGTTCGGCAGAGCTCACGCGACAGTCTCGCCGCCGATCAGCGTCAGCTGCACGTTGAACGCAGCATCGAGGATGACCAGGTCAGCATCCCCGCCTACGACCACGCGGCCTTTCCGCGCACAGCCCAGCAGCGCCGCCGGCGTCCCTGTTGTCATCTGCACAACTTCCGCCGGGGGTACATCGGGCAGCCACGCCCGCACGTTGCGCAGGCATGCATCGAGCAGCATCGCGCTGCCGGCGAGCGTGCCGTCGGCGCGGCGGACGACATGCCCCTCGGAGATAACCCTCTGCTCGCCCAGAACGCTCTCGCCAGGCGGCGCACTGGCGGCCGCCAGTGCATCGCTGACCAGCGCGACGCGTCGCACGCCAGCGCGACGGACCACCAGGTCGATCACCAGCGGATGCACGTGCACGCCATCGGCTATCAGTCCTACAACAGCATCGCTGGCCAACAGCGCGCCGACCAGACCTGGCTGGCGATGATGCAGCGGCGACATTCCATTGAACAGGTGCGTACCCATGCGCGCTCCCGCGTTGATGCCAGCCTGCGCTTGATCCGCGTCGGCCCCGGCGTGGCCCAGGCTTACGACAACGCCCGCCTCGACGAGTTGCGCAATGGCGCTCAGGCCGCCCGGCCGCTCGGGTGCCAGTGTCACAATGGCCGGCTGACCTGCCTGCAGCCACGCCTCGATCTCGTCGTGTGACGCGTCCCGCAGGACCGCCGGGTCATGCACCCCGCGGTGGACCGGATCGAGGAACGGCCCTTCGATGTGTGCGCCCAGCGACGTGGCCCCACCACCAATCGCCCTTGGCCCGTAGGTCGCCAGTCGATCGAGGATGAGCGAACATGGCGAGCTGACGACGGTCGGGCAAAACGCAGTCACGCCATGCGCCGCCAGAGTCCGCGCAACGGCCGCGATATCGCTCGAGGACGTGAGATCCACGCCCGCGGCGCCATTGACCTGCAGGTCGATCAGCCCCGGCGCGATCCAGCCCGTATCGACAACCAGGTCGCCGGGCAGCGCCCGAGCCGCGGGCTCGATCGCTACGATGCGGCCCTCAGCAATGCTGACTCGCGCTGGCGGAAGCTCCTCGCCATCCGTCAGGACTCGCCCCCACAGCGAACGAATCTGCCCCGCCGTCACCGCCGACGTTCTAGCACGGCATAGTGTTTGCCTAGTCCCGTCCACCCACGACAAGCAAGGAGAACGCATGGACGTACTGGAGTTCCTGACTGACGAGCACGATGAGGCCAAGGCCGTATTCCGAAAACTCGAAAAAGCCGAAGGCGCTCAGGCCAGCAAGCTGTTCGAGCAGCTCAAGAGCATGCTGACCCTGCACGAGGAAATGGAGGAGACGTACTTCTATCCCAAGCTCAAGGAAGAGAAAGCGACCGAAGAGATCGTCCTGGAGGGCTATCAGGAACACCACGTCATGGACCTGCTGATCGAAGAGCTCAGCGAATTGAAGCCGAGCGCCGAAGTCTGGGCCCCCAAGATCAAGGTGCTGCAGGAAAATACCGAGCACCACATCGAGGAAGAGGAGGGCGAGCTCTTCCCTAAGGTGCGTAAGATCTGGAATGCCGACAAGCGCGAGCAGGTCGGGCGTCAGATGCAGACGATGAAGGCCAAGCGACACGAGGAGCAGCAAGCGGCCTGATGGCCAGGGCGGGTCAGAGCGGGGCGCCGACCACAGGGTCAGGTTCGACCCCGCCTTCCCGCCTGTATATCGGCACTTCGGGCTGGAGCTATCCGAAGGGCCAGGGGGCTTGGGACGGCACCTTCTATCCGCCCAAGCTTGCGGACAAAGACAAGCTGACCTTCTATTCGCAGTACTTCAACACCGTCGAGATCAACAGCAGCTTCTATCGGCCGCCCAGTGCACACGCGGCCAAAGCATGGGCGACGAAAGTCCCTGAGGACTTCCGCTTCACTGTCAAGCTCTGGCAGAAATTCACTCATCCCAAGATGTTCGAAGCCGCGACAGGACAATCCTGGCAGGTCCAGGATGAAGATTTCGGCGTCTTCGCCGAAGGCATTGCACCGCTCGCGGAAGCCGGCAAACTCGGCCCGCTGCTGGCGCAGTTTCCAACCAGCTTTCGGCCGGACGCGCCGACAGTCGAATACCTCGAAGACCTGATTCGCCGTATGCGCGGCGCCGGCTTCCCGCTCGCTGTCGAGCTACGTCATCGCGAGTGGACCGAGGGTGATGAAACAGCCGCCATACGCGCGCTCATGGAACAGGAACACGTGGCCTGGGTCATGATCGATGAACCGCGATTCAAAACGTCGATTCGTCACGTCCCGCTCACCAGTGAGACGGCCTACTTTCGCTTTCACGGGCGCAACTACGCCCAGTGGTGGAAGCATGGCGAATCGGAGGATCGCTACAACTACCTCTACACTCCCGATGAACAACACCATCTTGCGGAAGACGTTCGGGAAGTTGCCGTGAAGACCGCCGAAACGTACGCGTTCTATAACAACCACTATGGCGCCAAAGCAGTCGTGAACGCGCTGCAGCTCGAAATGGCGCTGGGCCGGCCACTTACTGCACCCCTACCACAGCCATTGGTGCAGACCTACCCAGACCTGACCGCAGAGCTCACCGGCCGCGCGTGAGGTCGCCCCATCTGCCGGCGGGCCGGACAACCATCGCTACCTTTCACTTGCTGCGGCTCGAAGACGAGTCCGGGGTGAGTGGGACCGGCTGGGTTGCCGAAGGCGCCGTCTTCTCGAACGGCTGGGTCATCCTGGTCTGGCCGACAGGCACCCCGAGCATGAACTTCTACGAGTCGATCGATGCCGTCGAAGCCGTCCACGGACATGGCGGCCTTACCCGAATCGTGTTCGACACGTGACCGAGGACGCCCAGCCGCGGCCAATTCTGGTGCCTATGGACCTCACGCCTGGCGGTGAAGTGAAGATCCCGATCGCCGAGGAATACGCGCGTGCTCTCGGGGCAGACCTGCTGCTGCTGCACGTGCTACGGCCAGGCGCCGTCGACCCGGCCAATGTCCTGCCTTCCGAAGCCCAGGCCCGCACGTACCTCGACACGCTGGGCGCCCGCTTGCGTGGCGCAGGCATCCATACCGAGAGCGTCCTGCGCACGGGCCAACCAGGCCCGACCATCGTCCAGGAAGCGCTCATTCGCGACGTGCGACTCATCGTGCTTGGTACGAATACCCGCCCGGCACTGTCCAGCGCCGTGATGGGCAGCATTGCCGATCAGGTGGCGCGGGCCGCGCCATGCCCGGTCCTCTTCGTGCGGCCGCACGGCGACACCATGGAGCGTCGCCAGCTGCGCTGCTTCCACGAGGACGCCGAGCGTGCCGGCGTGCTCGTTCAGCGCAGCCTCGGCGTGCGCACCGTGGAGGTGGCGCGCATCGTCGGCAGCGTCGATCGCTGCCACGAGCTGGGGATGGACTTCCGCCCGCCGCCGCGCAGTCGTCGGAAGCACGACGAGGATCGCTTCAATCGCGTGCGGCTGGTCATGGATTCGAGCTCACTGATGCCCGCGATTGAGGTCTACAAACTCGGGTTTGGCTACTACGTCCTCGACGGCCACCATCGTGTGGCAGTGGCGCTCGAAAACAAGCAGGTCGAAATGGATGCCAACGTTGTGGAATACGTCCCGGTCGCCGACGAGCAAGCACCCGAGCGCTTTGCCGCTCGACGTGCTTTCGAGCGCGCCACGGGTCTGACCGAGGTCGGCGCCGCGCGGCCGGAAAGCTATGGGGTGTTACTCGATGCGATCGAGCAGTACCGCGAACAACAGGACCTGGTTGACGTCCAACTCGCCGCGCGGCGCTGGTTCACCGACGTCTTTCGACCACTGTGGCAAGCAATTCGTGCTCGCGAGCTGATCGCTGCGTTCCCCGGCGACCGCTCGGCTGACCTGGTCGCTCGACTGGCCTTGTGGCGCGCCGCCAACGCGCCTGACCTGGACTGGTCAGCTGCGCTCGAGCAATTCGTGGAACGTCAGGCGCTGACCGGGATCGTCAACGTCAGCTCGCGAAACGGATAGACGTTGATGATTTCCGTCTCGCCGATGCGCGTTTCGGTCGGCGTTCGGCGATCGTAAATATGGATGTGGCCGTGCAGGTGATAGCGGGGCTGAAACCGCTGCACCAGCCAGTTGAAGGCCTCGAAGCCGGTGTGGCAGCGATCCGGCTCATCGTGGATGCCTTTGGGCGGCGCATGCGTGATCAGCACATCGAGGTAGCGCCCGTAGCGCGCCTTGTTCAGCAGCATCCACGGCACCAGGCGGCGCACGGCGGCGTGCATCTCGGCCTGCGTGGACTGGTAGGCGCCATCGTTGTAGCGCAGGGAGCCATCGAAGCCGGCGAGGAGCAGCCCGCCGACGCGCACGCCACGACCGCCGATCCAGTCCGCGCCGCAGCCGTTGAAACTAGCGGACCCTTCCAGGGGTGGCGGCGAGTCGTGGTTACCGTGGATCGCGTACAGCGGTACGTCAAGTCGGCTGACCAGATAGTCCAGGTAATAAGGCGGCAGATCGCCGCACCCCAGGATCAGATCGGGCGAAGTACGCGCGCGAAGCGCACGATTGCCATAGAGCCGCGAGTCGACTTCGTCGGCGACCGCCAATATATCCAGCTGCTGCACAGCCGTTGCCACCACCATTTGCTTGCCGAGGCAGGTGATACAGCGAATCGCCCCAAAGAGCAATATGTTTTCGGTTGAGACGATGTTGCCGCCCCAGGCGCCCGTCGCAAAACCCGTGAGTGACCGGGGCTGATACCGTCCGTTGACGTGAGATTTGGCATCGTCACCGACCAGAACATGCCATGGTCGACCACCGTCGAACGGTGGCGGCTGTTCGAGAAGCTGGGCTTCGACAGCGCCTGGGATTGCGACCATTTCGTCCAGCCCAGTCGACCGAGCGGACCGTATTTCGAAGCGTGGACCCTTCTGGCCGCGCTGGCGGCAGTCACCACAACCATCCGCCTCGGCGTCCTCGTCAGCTGCAATACGTTCCGCCACCCGGCACTGTTAGCCAGAGAAGCTCTGACGGTCGACCACATTTCCAATGGCCGCCTCGAGCTCGGCCTCGGCGCCGGCTGGTACGAGCCTGAGCACAAGATGTTCGGAGTGAATTTCCCACCAACGGCAGAGCTCACCGGGCGTTTCCGCGAATCCGTGGAGCTGACCGATCAACTGCTGCGCAACGACACCACGTCATTCGAAGGTCGGTATTACCAGGTCACCGAGGCGCCCATGCGCCCGCGGCCCGTCCAACAACCCAGACCGCCATTGGTGCTTGGCGCACACAAGCCAAAGATGCTGCGCATCGTCGCCGAATACGCCGATACCTGGAACTCGTTTGGGACCGTTGGCGAGATGCGTGAGCGCAACGCCATCCTCGACGAGCAGTGCGCCGCGATCGGCCGTGATCCACAGACGATCGTCCGTTCGCTGTACGGCTGGGCGGCGCTCATGCCCAGCGATCCATGGGACTCGACAGATGCCTTCCAGGACATGGTTGGCCAGTACAGCGCGGTCGGCGTGAACGAATTTCTGATCGACCAGCCGCGCCCACAACAACTCGACGTGCTGGAGCGCGTCGCCACCACGGTGCTGCCGGCGCTGCGCTCACCTCAAGCGGAGGCCATCCCCCCGGGCTGAATCGATCCGTTTCCCTGACCACAGACACGTCGAGAGGAAGTCGGAGCGAAGTGCCCATCATCGCGGTATCCAATCAGAAGGGTGGCGTTGGCAAAACCACCAGCACCCTCAACCTCGGCGCGGCGCTGCGCGAAATGGGCAAGACGGTCCTGCTCGTCGACCTCGACCCACAGGGCAGCCTGACCGTCGCCGCCGGCGTCATCGACGTCGACGCCATCAAAATCTCCATCGGCGACCTTCTGATGGCCCGCGCCCAGGGCGCACCGCAGGACATCAGCCGCGCCATCATCACCACACCCGCCGGCATCGACCTGGTCCCGGGCAACGGCATGCTGAGCGCCGCGGAGCTTACCCTGGCGACCGCCATGGCCCGCGAGTCGGCCCTGCTCGCTACCCTCAAGCCAGCGCTCGAACGATACGACTACATCCTGATCGACTGCCTGCCGAGCCTCGGACTCATCGCCATCAACGCCCTGCGCGCCTCAGACGGAGTCGTCATTCCCGTGCAGGCCGACTTCCTGGCAGTCCAGGGTCTGGCCCAGATCCTCGAGACGATCGGCGCCGTGCGCGAGCAGCTCAACCCAGCGCTAGCGGTCTATGGCGTGCTGCTGACGATGGTCGATCTGAAGAAGTCGCACTCCCAGCGCGTCGTGGCCACCGTCCGCCATAGCCTCGCCGACCAGGTGCCGGTCTTCGACACGGAAATCGTGCAGCACGTGGCGTACAAGGAAGCGGCCGAAGCTGGCCAGACGATACTCGAGTACCAACCTCGCAGTAGTGCCGCGCAGGTATATCGCAATCTGGCGCACGAGGTTGCGCTGGCAGCAGGCGACAAGGCCATCGCCACCGTCGCCGTCAAACGCGGTGGGTTCTTTGCCGAAGCTGGACGTTTGTGGCGAGGGCTGACACGGGGTCGCGACACTGCCGAAAGCGGAAGGACACTCGCTCGTGCCGCCTAAAGCGCGCCCAGGTACTGACCGCGGGATGCTCGTCCTCGAGCAGAAGCTCAGCATCCTGCGCGGCGGGCCAGGCCACACGCGCCGCAACCCGGCCCTCGACGTCCTCACTGGCCGCGTGCCAGACGAGCGGCTCCAATCGCTGCAGGCTGTCCTGTTGACCAGCCGCAATGCCGTCACCGCGGCGCAGGAGTCGACCGCCAAAGCCGAAGAAACTCTGCCGGCAGACCGCCAGAAAGCCGCGCATCCGAGCGCGATGACCCTGCCCGTCGCCGCGATCCGCATGGCGGCAGTCGCACGCTCACAACGCGCCTCGCCGTCACCCTGGCTGCAAACAACAACAGGTGAACCCCGCCCACGCCTGCGTCTGGTCGCGCCGCCCCCGTCGCGCTGGTCGCGCGTGCCCTGGCTCGGCCCGGTCCTGGCCCGGCTTATGGCTGAACGGCGACCGTATAAATCGACGGTACGTAGCCCTCGACCCCATCTGGCGTCCTGACATGCTTCCACAGCTGACCATCACCGTTGACATCGTCGCCGATGATCGTTAGCGCCGTCCCGTCGGGGTACGCCTTCAGGCGATCAGCCATCACGGGCGTCTTGCGCACGTAGACGCCCTGACCATCCGTGTTGCCGACCCAGACCGTGCTGGCATTGGCTGCAATGACGGCCGTCGGTGTCGCTGGAGCGGCCGACGGTGATGGCGCGACGGAAGCGGCCGGTCGCGGCGCCGTGGGCACACTGGTCGGGCCGACCGTCACCTCAGGCGTAGCCGGCGGCGCCGCGGGACCGCCGCACGCGGTGAGCATCACGACAGCAGTGCTGAGCCAGTACAGACACAGCGATTGAGTTCGCGACACGGCTCTGCAAGCAAGGTATCAAACCGACAGCCCCGGCGACGAAGAACCGCCTGTCGCCATCAGATAGCCCAGTGCCTCGGGCGTAGCATCCGCCGCCTCCAGCACGCCCGCAATCTTGCCGCGATACATCACCACAACCCGATCCGCCAACCCGAGGATCTCTTCGAGCTCGGCCGAGACGACCAGCACCGCCATCCCGCGGTCACGTGCCTCGACGATCTTGCGGTGGATGAACTCCGTCGAGCCGACGTCGACTCCACGTGTTGGCTGCGCCGCCACCAGCAGCTTGCCGCCGCGAGTGAACTCTCGAGCAATGATGACTTTTTGCTGATTGCCACCAGACAACGTGCTGGCGAGCACCCGGACCGTGCGGGCTCTGATGTCGAACTCCTGAGCGACCCGTTGCGCGAAGCGCAAAATAGCTTCGCGGATGATCTGCACACCGCGCGCGAATGGCGGTCGCTCGTAGCTGCGGAGTACCAGATTGTCGGCAACGGAGTAACTCAGCACCAGGCCGTGCTTCTGGCGGTCCTCTGGAATGTGCGATTCGCCAGCGTCGACCAACGCCCGCGGGCTGGCCCGCGTGACGTCGCGACCGAGGAATTCGATCCGTCCCCGGACCGGGGTCCGCAAGCCGGACAGTGCTTCGACCAGCTCGGTCTGACCGTTGCCCTGGACACCGGCGATACCCACAATTTCGCCGGCGCGCACTTCGAGCGACAGGCCATCGACAGCAACCAAACCGCGATCCGACAGGACCTCCAGATCGGTCACCCGCAGGACCACACCACCTGGACTGGCCGGCTCTTTTTCAACGCGCAGCAACACCGGTCGACCAACCATCAGTGCGGCCAGCGACTCACCGGTCGCTTCCTTCGGCGGCAGTTGACCGACCACTTTGCCCTGGCGCATGATGACGATGCGGTCAGCGAC
>DASYKL010000746.1:0-15686 GCA_035995405.1 Chloroflexota bacterium | reverse complement strand
CGTCCATCACATCAGCTTTGTTCTCGATGCTGGGCAGCGCACGGGTCTCATCGGCGAGTCCGGTTCAGGCAAGACGCTGACCGCCCTGGCCATTATGGGTCTCCTGCCCGACGGCCTCTCGGCCAGCGGTCGGGTGCTCTTCCAGGGTCGCGACTTGCTGGCGATGCCCGAGCGCGAGCTCTGTACGATCCGCGGTGACCGTGTGGCGATGATTTTTCAGGAGCCAATGACCGCGTTGAACCCGGTCATGAAGATTGGCGACCAGGTAGCCGAGCCGCTACGGCTGCATCGTCGGTTACGCGCCCGCGAAGCACAGCTCGCAGCCTTGCGGCTGCTCGAGCACGTCCGCTTGCCCGACGCGGCCGAGAAGATGCACAGCTACCCCCACCAGTTGTCCGGTGGTCAGCGCCAGCGGGCGATGATCGCCATGGCCACCGCGTGCTCACCCGACGTGCTGATTGCCGACGAGCCGACAACGGCGCTCGACGTGACTGTCCAGGCCCAGATCCTCGATCTGCTGGTCCGGCTCGTGAAAGAGAACGACTCGAGCTTGCTGCTGATCACGCACGACCTGCCGGTGGTGGCCAACGTCTGCCAGCGCGTGCTGGTGTTATACGGCGGCCACATCGTCGAGGACGGCACAGTCGACGAGGTCTTTGCAGAGCCGCGTCACCCCTATACCAAGGCGCTGATGGATGCCATTCCGCCACTCGAGGAGGAGCTGTCGACCCGCAAGCTCAATGCGATTCCAGGCTCGGTACCCGGTCTCGGGGACTTTCCGCCCGGCTGTCCATTCCGCAATCGGTGTCCACGAGCCGACGACGTTTGTGGCGCCATGCCACCGCTCGAGGGCACTCTGCACCGCGTGGCCTGCTGGCATCCGCTCACGTGATTCCCGACGACACGTTGTTTCGCGTCGAGCACGTCACGCGACGATTTCTGCTGCCACGCACCAGGCTGTTCGGTCCGCAACGCGTCCTGACGGCCGTCGACGACGTCAGCTTTGTGCTGCGGCGCGAAGAAACGCTCGGCGTGGTTGGCGAGTCTGGTTCAGGCAAGACGACGCTGATGAAGCTGATGCTCGGCCTGGAACGACCGGACCTCGGCACTGTGACCTACACCGGCGAGTCCTTGCGCAGGGACGTGCAGGTGGTCTTCCAGGATCCGGCGAGCGCGCTCGACCCGCGGATGCGCGTTGCCGACATCATCCTGGAGCCGCTACGCGTCTTGAAGGTCGGCGGCGACCACCGCGCTCGCCTCGCGGAGCTGCTCGATGCGGTCGGGCTCGGGGCTACATCTGCCGGTCGCTATCCTCATGAGTTCTCCGGCGGGCAGCGCCAACGGATTGCCATAGCCCGAGCCCTGGCGCCACGGCCCAAAGTGCTGATCGGCGATGAGCCCGTGAGCGCGCTCGATGTTTCTGTGCGGGCGCAAATTCTGAACTTACTCGAAGACCTGCGGGTCGGCTTTCAGCTCACGCTGGTGTTGGTGTCGCATGATCTGTCGGTCGTCCGCCACATGACCGATCGGGTGCTCGTGATGCAGGAGGGCAGGATCGTCGAGGAAGGCACGACTCGTGATGTGTTTCGCGCGCCTCAGCACGAGTACACGCGACTCCTGCTGGACTCGATCCCTCGCCTGCGGCGTCAAGCGTCGCGCAAGTAGAACAGGCCGAACGCGGGGGCGATCGACACCAGGGCGAGGGCCAGTGGAACCACCCCGCCGGTAACCCACCAGGTCAGAGCGAAGGCCCAGGTCATGAATGCCAGGACGCCCAGACACAGCAAGAACAGAAACGGGTCGCGCTTGAGCCGATCGCGGACGCCGGGCGGGCGGTTATTGCGCGGCGGTGCAGCGTTGAGTTTGTCCACCCGGGTGGGGCGTCTGCTAGTCGAGGTCTTGGCTCGCCTCGGTCGCGGCCCCGATGGTTCAGCCATTCAAAGAGTAATGTTAACGCCCGTGGCGCCACGCGTCGGTGTCGAGATCGGCGAGGTGCAGGCGTCGGAAAACGCGCCTGGCCGCTGGCAGATCACCTGGGTGCTCACCAACCAGGGGGCCGAGCCGCTGCACCTCGAGAGCGCCTGGGTGCCGCACGGCCGCTTTCGCGGCGAAAGCCGCCTGGCCATCAACCGTCTCCTGGAGAGTGCCGAGACCTGCCGCCTCAGGCTGACCGTCGCCGCCCAGGAAGCGCCCGGGACGCAGACGCAGAATGCCTTTTTGATTCTGCTCACGCGCGTCGGCGAAGTGCGCTGGCGCATCTTCGTCCGCATGTCAGTCGACTTCGACGCGCAGCAGACGCCGCGGCCGCGCGTCGAATCGATCACCCTGCAGGCTAGCGCCAGTTCCGCGACGCCCTCGTAACATAGCGACCGTGACGTTGGACGAGGACGACCGCTACGTCATGCAGCGCATGCGCGGCTGATACCACAATTGAAGCGGTGACTTCGAGGAGACCACGGGTATGGTCTCGAACGCGATCGATATGGACCTCGAGGAGCTTTACGCTACGCTCGAGCGTCTGCGAGTCGAACACGCCGACGACGCCGAGTACCAGACGCTGAGACAGGCGCTCCCCGCCGACTGGCCGCTCTAGTACCCTGCGACACAGACGCGAGGGGGACTAAGAGTGAACGGGACCGTCATTTCAGCCGACGACCATATCGACTTGCGCTGGCTGCCCAAAGATGTCTGGACACGGCGACTGCCGTCCAATTTGAAAGACCGCGGGCCACGCGTCGAAGAGACCGATGGCGGACCGTACTGGGTGTGCGACGGCAAGAAGATGGGCCCGTGGGGCGCCTACACGGCCGCCCAGGGAAGCGGCGCAAAATGGGCCATCGAGTCAGCCGGTCTCATGGAAGAAGGCGTGCTGCGGCCGACCATCCCGGAGCTGCGCCTGGCCGACATGGACCGCGACGGCATCGCCGCGTCGATCATGTACGGCCCGACCGATCCATTTGTGATTGATGATCCCGACCTGCGTCGGGAGTGTTATCGGGCCTTTGACGATTTCGTGTTCGACTTCAGCGCCGCCATGCCGGACCGACTGATCGCTGTGCCGCAGATTTGTCCAGACGATCCGCTGGCCGCTCGCGACGAGCTCGAGCGGGTTGCCAAACGCGGCGTGCGCCATGTCAACCTTCTTGCTGCGCGTGCCAATCCGCCAGTCTATGACGATGCCTGGGAACCGTTCTGGACGTTGGCCGAAGAGACCGGCATCCCGGTCGGCTTTCACCTGGCGGTCATCGTCCAGCGTCAACGCATCGACAATGGCATCGTCGCCCGGGCAATGGGCGGCATCGGCACCGGCCCCCAATTGACGGAGCCGATAATCGGCCTCATCTTGACTGGCATGCTCGATCGGCACCCCCGTTTGAAACTGGTCATGGCGGAGTCGGGGTTGGCCTGGATTCCGCACGTCATTCAAACCCTGGACCGGTTTGACAAACGCGTCAAGGACGGCCGCGCCAGCTACGGTGGCCAGGCCGGACCGGCGTTGCTGCCGAGTGAGTACTTCGCGCGTCAGATCTGGATGACCTTCCAGGAAGACGCGTACGGCATCCAGATGCTGCCGCTGCTGTACGAAGACAAGGTAATGTGGGCCTCAGACTATCCACATCCCGCGAGTACCTGGCCAAACTCGCAGCAGATCATCCAGGACCAGGTCCAGCACCTCCCCGCGGCGACACAGCGGAAACTGCTGTTCGAGAATGCCCGCGCACTGTACGGCCTGTAGCACCGGTATGGATGCCCATCGGGCAGTGACGCGGCGTCGGTTTGTGCGGCTCGTGGCAGCCGGCGGCATTGTTGCGGCCAGCGGTGTGCTCGCCGCGTGCGAGGCACTCCGCCTGCCGGGCACCGGCCCGGCCACGCTCACGCCGAGCGGCACCGCCGGCGGCGCGCTCAAATTACCCACGTATGTCCCCGTCGCCAGCGGTCCCAAACCGGACCTCCCCGGTACTGCCGACCTGGAGGCCGCCTACTTCTCCTTCCCGACGCAGTTCTACAAGTCCGTCAAGCAGACGCCAGCCAACGGCAGTGACATCACGGTGATGACCTGGACGACGGGCGGCCCAGTCATTCCACTCGACGACAACGCCCACTGGCAGGCCATCAATAAGCAGACCGGCGCCAATATCAAACTGGTCTACGTATCCAACGCCGACTATCGGCCCAAATTTGCCGCCACCATCGCCGGCGGCGAATTACCAGATGTCATGTATGTCGCCGATCGGACGCCGATCCAACAATTGCCGGCATTTCTCAAAGCCTCGTGCGCTGACCTCACGCCGTATCTGAGCGGCGACGCGATCAAGAATTATCCGAACCTCGCCAATATCCCCACCGACTCGTGGCGGAGCATGGTGTTCGGTGGCGGGATTTACGGCCTGCCGGTGACGTTCTCGCCCATCAGCGCCGTCCATTGGGTCCACCTGGAGATGATCGAAGAAGCCGGCGCCAGGCTGCCGAACAACGCTGACGACTACAAACGCGTCTTGATGCAAACGACCAAACCGCAAGCCGGCGTGTACGGCCTGGCCTCCTACAGCGCTCAGGCGTACGGCGCCGACAATTTTGTCTATGGCGCCATGTTCGGAGCGCCAAACGGCTGGGCGGCTGATGCTAACGGGAAACTCACCTCGAAGTACGAAACCGACCAGTATCGCGCCGCGATCGGCTACGTACGCGACCTGGTAGCCGCCGGCGTGTTCCACCCCAACTCACCCACCTATAGCGTGCCGAGCGTGCGCGCCGACTTTGCGAATAAGAAGCATGTGTTCGGCTTGCAAGGCTGGTCGGCGGCCTCGGTCCAGTTCTGGGACACCGGCCTGAAACTGAATCCGCCGAGCAAAGTCCGCGTCGTACCACCGTTTGCGCACGACGGCGGGCAGGCGAGCTACTTTCTCGGACCACGGATCTTTGGCTTCAGCATTCTCAAGAAAGGCAGCCCTGAACGGATTCAAGAAATGCTGCGGCTGATGGATTACTTCGCTGCACCGTTCGGGAGTGAGGAGCACCTGCTGCTCCATTACGGCGTACGCGATGTCGATTTCACGGTCGATGCGAATGGGAGTCCGATCCTGACGGCCAAAGGCCAAGCGGAAGTGAGCTCTGTGTGGAGCTATATCGTCGCCCCTCCACCGGTGCTATACGACGCCAACGCGTCACGTGACTACGCGACGGCGATGCAAGATGGCGAGAAGTCGATGTTGGCGGTGGGTGTGAAGGATCCGACTGCGTTTCTGTATTCAGACACCGCGCAGTCCCAACAGGAGGTCTTGCGCCAGAAGCTCGTCGATGGCCTGAACGAAATCGTCCAGAGCCGCCAGCCATTGGCTCAGCTCGATCAGTTGGTGAAAGACTGGCGCGTGACTGGCGGCGATCAGATGCGGAGTGAGTTCGAACAAGCCTGGCGCGCTGCGCCTACCTAGCGCCTGACGCAGAGCGAATCGTCGGCTGGCGCAACGTGAGCCCACCAATCCCAGCCCAGTGTTCACGCTGACCGGTCATCGCCTGGACGTGGCCATCCCATTCGAAGTTAAACGCGCTGACGCCGAGCTGGACCGCGCGGCGAACGCGGCCTTGAGTTGCGTCGTCTGTGGCGAACTGGCGGATCGCATCGATCTGGCGTCCGCCATGGCCTTCGTCTTGTTCGGCATGGATGTAATAGGTCTCCGCGGCGCGCGCGGAAAAACCGTAGTGGCCCGTCAACTCGCGGTAGACGTGGGCGGCGACGCCGTTTGTGCCGCCATGCTGGTCCTCGACAAAGCTCAGTAACGCCAGGCCTTCGAGAGCTGACCGTCGTTGGCATGCTCCGACAATCATCTCGATCGCCGCCATCGTCCCGGGCGCCGCATCAGCCTCGTCGGCCTCCTCCCGCGAGATACCCGCCTCGTCGAGAAACTGCAGCATGATGTCGACATGGGTCCGCTCGCCACCAAGCTCTTCCATGAAATTGTCAAGCACCACATCCATCAGCTCGTACTGCTTGTCATTCACCGCGTTCACTGCGATGTAGCCGAAGAAGATCGGGTTAGTGCGGACCCGCAAATAGTGCTGCACCTCCCCCAACACAATCTGGTCAGGTGTCCAACGGTGCTCGATGATGCCGCGAAACCAGGGGTGCTCGATCATCGGCACCTGACGAGCAATAGTCCAGAGCTCGTCGATGAACGCGTCTGCTGCGACTGCCATGGCTGAGTGGTCTCCGTTTATCGGCTGGCGTGAACCAGCGCGCCAAGCGCCTCGCGCACTGGCGGAAACGCCAGCAGGAGGAGGCCCACGACGACGAGGACAGCCAGTAGTACCAGGCGCGATGACACCCCTGGAGCCAGGACCGGCGGGCTGTTGGCGCGCAGGACGCGACCGCCGCCGGCCATGGTCGCGTTCGGGTCGACTTCGGCGACCCAGCTCGGAAAGCGGCCGTCGATGCGGTAGGTGTTGTTGATAGCCGCCCATTTCAGATGGACGGTCCCATCAGACCAGTAGCCGAGGATGATGCACTGCGTCCCTGGCGCTGCTTGCCAGGCGACTGGCTGGCGACCGTTCATCGTGTTGATGATGGTTTCGCCTTCGACCTTGGCGACAAAGACGCCTGGCAATTCAGGTTGGCCGGCGGCCGGGTGGACGACGTCGGCACGGCTGTACTCTGCGCGCGGGTCGCCCAGCTTCGGGTCGTAACGATAGAACGGGGTAGTCCGAGACACAGGGCGTTTTTTTGGCGGCTGCCGCCTGCGGGAGTCTACTGCAGGCCGTGCTCAGCGACGACTTGCCAGGCCCCTTGATGGGCATAGCAAGTGGCGGGCCGGTCGGCGGGCGTGCCAACCGCAGACAACGAACCAGGGGTGAGGACGAAAACGCGTTGCTCACCGCTTGAGCTCATGGTCCAAACGACCGCGTCGCTGCCACGGAGGCTGACTTCGACGCGCTCGATCTCGGTCCCAGACGCTACGTTCAGGACCGCGGCCTCCGGCTGCTCCGCCACAAGCCCACTATCGGCCGACTCGCGGCGTGGGTCGTAGACGTAGGTCGCCAGATTGACGCACCGCCAGCCGCTGACAGGGCCCAAAACACGCACGGCCTGGGCGACCAACGCCGTCGCTGGGCTGAACACCTTCGGCAGGCTAGCTCCGACCAACAGCACCACCATGGCGCACGTACCAAGTAAGACGAATCGCATCATCACGGCTTGGCTGTCGGCGTCGGCTCGACCTTCGCCACTTCGGTGGTGGCCGCCCGCTCGATCACCACCGGCACGACCACCGGCCGCGCTGTCGGTGCACTCCTCGGAGCTACCGCCGACACTGTCGCCGACGCTTGCGGCAGAACGACCACCGGTACCACGATCCGTTCGACCAGATCGCGGGCAGGCTGTATCACTTCCTGAACGGCGTCGCGGGCGGGCGACAACATGATCCCCGTCACCACGGCCAGACCACCCAAACCCGCCGCACCGACGTAGGTCATGGCCGCCAATTGCAGCGGCGTCCGAACCGACGACAGCAGCGCGCCGCGACCGAACAGCTTCATGCTGGTGCGACGGAGGGCAGTGTTAGACGGAACGTCGTTCCACGGTCTGGCTCGCTGTCCACCTCAATCGTCCCTCCGCTGCGGGTCACCAGGGCGTGAGTCAGTGCAAGACCCAGGCCGGTACCACGTTCGCGCTGAACGCGCGGATCCGAGCTGCGAAAGAACTTGGTGAACAGCCGAGCCTGGTCCTCACTGCTCAAGCCTATGCCCGTGTCGCGGACGAAGATCTCGACGGTATGGGCCCGTCGACCACGCTCGGCCCAGACGGCTATGTCGCCGCCTTCTGGCGTGTACTTGACGGCATTGCTGACCAGGTTGCTGAGCGCGTCGCGCAGCAGCATCGGCACCGCCAGCGCCGGTTCGACATCCGCCGAGCCCGCGGTCAACGCTTGCTGCTTCTGTCGCGCCAGCGGCGCCAGGTCGCCGATCACCTGGCTGATGATGTTGTTCACCTGGACAGGTTCAGCAGTCGGCAGCTCGTCCGAGCGCTCGAGCTTGCTCAGCTGCAGCAAGTTTTCCATCAACCGCTGGATCGTCCGGCCTGCTCGCTCGATGTTGCTGAGGTACGTCGGCAGCGACGTGTAATTTTCGTCCTGCGCCGCGCGTTGACTCATCTGGGAGTAGGACATCACCAGCGTCAGCGGGTTGCGCAGCTCGTGGGTGATCAGGTGAATCATCTCGTCCTGCAGCGCGTTGGCACTTGCCAGCTTGTCGCGCTGCGACTCCATCTCGGTACGGGCGGTGGCCAGGTTGGCCGATTCGCGAACGACGAACAGCAAGGCGAGCAAGGCGGCCGAGGCCAGCAACAGTGCGCCGTCACCGAGACGCTCGCCGGCCGCCAGGGGCAGCAGGCCGATGGGCGCCAGCGGCAGTGACAGCAGGACCTCTGGCTTCTCCTCTCGCGGCTCGGGCGCCGACCCGTCCAGGCGGGCCGCGAGATGCCACAGCGTCAGGCGGACGGTAGCGAAGACGATGGCGAAGACCACCCAATCGGGTACGACCGGGATGACCTGCGCGCACAAATGGGCCACCGTGAAAGCCAGCACCGTGTGTCCAGCGCCGGAGATGACGCGCGGACCTCGCAACCCGCGGATCAGGTTGACCAGGATTGCGGCGTAGGCGATGGCTGGCAAGCCGGCCAGACCGAAGCGGGCGTCGAGTGCCATGGCTGGTACGAGCACGAGCGCCCCGGCGGGTCGATCAGGAGCGAGCCGGACCGTCAGCAACAAGCCGGCCAGGGTGGCCAGCGACAGCGGCGCGTAGATCGCGTCGCTGCTTGGACGCGCGTCAGGGAGTGCAACGAGAGCCACCAGCGTGACCAGGCCGATGGCGATGGCGTAGCCATATTCGCGGACGAACGGCTGCCAGCCCGTCATGCGTGGCGGACGAGACGCCCACGTGCGAGTGCGAACCGCTGAGCCATCACGCGCTGTCACACCACCAACGGTCATGGCCGCGTTTTACGCCAATCCTCCGGCGGCCGAAAGATTGGCGGCGAGCGTCTGTCCAGGATCGAGCCCCTGCATTGAGAACGATTTGGCAGCCACCGATGAGACGCCTCCCGGGACCTAACAAAGTTGTGACGTTTCTCATGCTGGTCTTGGCCGCGGTCGATACACGAACTAGAACACGCCATCTCGCCTTTACGGGACCACCCACCCTCATGGCTTTCGCACTCAAACAGCAGGCAACGCGACGCACTTCGTCGGTACGACCAGTATCGCTCTGCCGCGTTCACACCTGCCTTCGCTGTCAAACCCCCATCGACAGCACCGAACCGTGCAGCTTTGTCTTCGAGATGTACCGCATCTGCCAGCCGTGCGCCGGCCAGGAACAGGTCGTTGCTCACCTGCCCGCCACGCGGACACCCTGGGGCGCTGCCCTGGCTCGCACCCGCCGCGCCTAACTGGCACATCCCTTGCGCCTACGGTTCCGAAATTTCGGACCGGAGGAACAAAGCCGATGATGCGTTTTCTCTTTGGCGTAGCCATCGGCGCTGGTGGCTACTGGGCCTATAAGCAAGGCCTGTTGCCCTTCAGTGCCCAGGACGTGTTCGAGCAAGTCATGCCCGGCGGCAACGCCGAGATCATTCGACCGACGCCACATGAGGTCTCGAGTCGACCAGTCGAGCCGATCCCCTCGCCAACCTGAGCGCCGATAGACGCTAGCGGCCGCGTTCGAAGCGCCTGCTGAGCGCGCGCAGTACTGGCACCGCCGCGGCGCCGATCAGTGCGGCGAGCACAGGCGCGGCCAGATGGGGCAGCGCCAGTGCGGGCCGCCTGGCGGCACGTTGCGCCATCAGGCCCGGCGTCGGCTCAGGCGCGGCCATCTGCGGCGGCTGCAGGATTGCCGAAGCAAGCGTCGGCAGCGGCACGACGCCGGTCGCGGGCCGCGACAGGCCGGGGCCGCGACCGACCAATGCGTACAAGGCACCTGGTCGAACCGACAAGTGGGCTGGCGTCACGCCGACCAATTTCGAATCAGCCGCTACTGCCATTGGCGGATTGGTGTGCACTTCGACCACCATCGCGCGCGCGTTTCGCAATCGCTGGTCGCTGACGTGAGTGCCGTTCTTCAAGGCCAGGAAGTTCGTCGCCAGATCCGCTTGTGAGAAACCCTCGTATACGGTCACGTCCAGGAGCGAGTCGTCCATCCGAGCTTCGGGGGCCAGCATGAGCGCCGCGCCAGCACGCGGCGCATTGCTCACCGTCAGCAACAACGAACTGGCCCACATGGGTGGCTCGTCGTCATCCAGGCGCAACAGCATGCTGCCTGGCGACATGTTGACGGCCATTGGCAACGTTCGCGCCGCGTCGCTTAACCGGCCTTTTTCCAGGTCCTGCCCCAGCGGGGTGAGGATGGCGCCGAGACCGATGCTTGCCATCTCCAGGAACAGGCGCGATTTGTTCGAGCCGGTGGCCTTAACTTCGCCGACATCGATCGGCCGCGCGTCGAAGTTGGCGATCAGCGCGCAGGCCGCGGGCAAATCCGTTGGCACGCCGAGGCAGGTCGCAACGTTGTTGTAAGTCCCCAGCGGCAAAATGCCGAGCGCAGTCTTCGTTCCGACGAGACCCTGCGCCACAGCCTCAACCGTGCCGTCGCCGCCAGCGGCGATGACGATCGGGAAGCCGGCTTCAGCAGCACGCCGCGCCTCTTTGCGCGCCTGCGACTTGTGTAGCTTCACGCGCACAGCGGTGGTGATGTTGAAGGCAGCCAGCATGTCGACGATGTCGCGTGTCCGCAGCAGGCTGTCTTTTTTCGGCCCCGACTTGCTGTTGATGACCAGGAGCGCGCGACGCGGCGGCCAGATCCGCTGCGTGATCGCTGGTCCGTCCCCGGCCAGGTCGGGTTGCAGCGCCAGCAGCCGCGCCTCATCGAGCCGACGGGCGACCATGAGCAGTCGCTCTTCTTCGCGGCGGTCCAGTTTGGCCGTTTGGCGCGCCAGTTTGGCCGTCCTGCGCGCCAACTTGCGTGGCGCCTTGGTCACTGCCGCATGCTCGGATCAAGCGCGTCGCGCACGCCATCACCGACGAGATTGAAGGCTAGCGTCGTCAGCAAGATTGCACCACCAGGAAAGATCATCGCCCAGGGCGCGTTCAACAAAAATGCGCGACCGTTCGTCAGCATCAGTCCCCACTCAGGCGTGGGCGGCTGAGCGCCCAGGCCAAGAAAACCAAGGCCCGCGGCTTCGATGATGGCCGTAGCGATGCCAAGCGTTGCCTGGACGATCAACGGCGACATGGCGTTCGGCAGAATATGCCGCGCAATCTGGCGCGTGCCGCCGGCACCGAGAGCCCGCGCGGCGACGACGTAGTCCCGCTCGCGCAACGAGATAGCCATCGAGCGGGCGAGCCGCGCATACGTCGGGATGTTGACGATGCCGATGGCAATCAGCGCCATCTCCAGCCCAGGCCCGCGCATCGCGACGATGCCGATGGCCATCAAGGTCGATGGGAACGCCAACACGATGTCCATACCGCGCATGAACAGGCCATCCAGCCAGCCGCCCGTGTAGCCGGCGATCAGTCCCAGCGTGCCGCCCGTCGCCAACGCGATCACCACAGCCAGGACGCCGACGCGTAGCGAAATCTGAGCGCCATAGATCACGCGGCTCAGCACATCGCGACCCAGGTCATCGGTACCAAACCAGTGCTGGGGCGACGGTGGCTTCAAACGATCGGTAAGCAGCTGCTGATCAGGACCATATGGCGCAATCAACGGCGCGGCCAGAGCCAGCAGGACGAAGGACAGCACCACGACCAGGCCGACAACGGCCGAGCCACTGCTGACGAAGCGCCGCACGCTGTCGCGCAACGGCGAGCGTATTCCCGTCTGAGGGCGGAGCGGCAGAGCCGCCGTCGGAATAGCGAGTGGCGCGGCGCCTGGCTCAGCACGGACGCTCGTGGAGCTCATGTCAGCGATACCGCACGCGCGGGTCCAGCCAGGCGTAGCTGAGGTCGACGATGAGATTCGTCACCACGAAGATCACCGCGATCACCAGGGTCATGCTCTGCACCACAGGGTAGTCGCGCAGCTGGATCGACTCGTACACCCAGCGGCCGATACCTGGCCAGGAGAAAATCGTCTCGGTCAAAATGGCTCCGCTGAGCAGCGTGCCAACTTGTAAGCCGACGATCGTGACGACCGGTAGCAGAGCGTTGCGGAACGCGTGGCCGCCGACGACCACTGCCTCTCTGAGACCTTTGGCGCGGGCCGTGCGAACGTAGTCCTGATGCAGGACCTCGATCATCGCGCCGCGCGTCATGCGCGCGACGATGGCCATGGGCACCGTGCTCAGCGCAATTGCGGGTAGCAGCAGGTGCCGAAACGTCTGGCCGAGGATTCCCCAGTCGGCGCGAAGAATGGCGTCAACGACGTAAAAGTTGGTGATGGGCGTGAAACGGGCGCCAGTGTCGAGCCGGGCGCTAAACGGCAGGATCTTGAGCTGGACGCCGAAGAGCCAGGCCAGCATCAGACCGAGCCAGAAGATCGGCATGCTCACCCCGGCGAGAGCAAAGACGACGCTGCCGTGGTCGAAGATGGATCCGCGTCGCCAGGCGGAGATGATCCCCGCGGGTAGTCCGACCAACACCGCGAAGATCATCGCCATCAGCGTCAGCTCGGCGGTCGCCGGAAAACGCGAGGCCATCTCCGTCGTGACTGGCTGACTCGTTCGAATGGAACGGCCCAGGTCACCTTGCAGGATGTGACCGACGTAGAGCACGTACTGGTTGGGCCACGGTTCGTCCAGACCGTACGCGGCGCGCAGCTTGACCAACGCATCGGGTGTGGCGTGATCGCCCAGCATCGCGCTGGCTGGATCACCTGGAATCAGGTGCAGGAAAAGAAACACGATGACGCTGACGCCCACCAGAACGGGCACCAGCGCCACCAGACGCCGCAAGGAATAGCGGATCATGTGGGGATTTGGGAGTTAGGAGTTAGGAGTTAGGGACGGGACCCTAGCTCCCAGCTCCCAAATCCCAACTCCCACCCCCCAGCTCCCAACTCCCAACCCCTAGCTCCCGCTCAGGGCTTGCCGTCCACCGAGACCGTATTGAAAAACTCGGTGCTCGTCGGATTGGTGACATAGCCCTGGACGTAGGTCTGGGCAAACAGCGGCGGAGTCGTATGCGCGAACGGCAGCTTCGGCAGCTCGGCGCGGACGATCGAATCGACCTGCTTGTACAGCTGATCGCGCTGCGTGTCGTCGACCGACCGTTGCGCCTGCAACAGCAAGTTGCGCACCTGGGCGTTATCCCAGGTGTTGTAGTTCGGCTTGTCCTTTGCCGGCTGTGTGCCGAAGAAGAAGTACAGGTAGTTGTCTGGATCGCCGTTATCACCGGTCCAGCCGAGCATCCACGTTGGGAACTCGTGCTTGCGCGCACTATCCAGGTAGGCCGTCCAGTCCTTCGACTTCAAGTTGCACTTGACGTTGATCGCGGCCCAGTCGTTACACACGGCCTGCGCGATCGACTGCGGGTTCGGGTAGTACGGCCGATCGACCGGCATGTACCAGAAATCGGTGGTGAAACCGCTACCCATGCCCGCATCAGCCAGCAGCTGCTTGGCGTGGTTGGGGTCGTACGGGATCGGCTGAATGTCCTCGCTGTAACCGAGCATGCCAGGCGACAGCATCTCCTTGGCGACGATGCCGACCCCACCATAGAGCGAGTCGACGATCCCCTGGCGATTGATCGCTTCGGCCAATGCCTGCCGCACGCGGATATCGCTGAAGGGCTGCAGGAACTGGTTGAAGTCGATATACGCCACGTTCAACGATGGTCGATACAGAACCTGCATGTTGGGATTGTTCTGCGCCACCCGAACGTCGTCGGGGTTCGGGAACTCCATCATGTCGATGGTGCCGGCCTGCAGCTCGAAGAACCGCGCGGCGTTGTCAGTGATGACGCGGATGATCGCCTGGTCGATACTTGGCGCCCCGCCCCAATAGCTCGTATTGGCGGCCAGGGTGATGTGATCGCCGCGGACCCAGTCAACCAGCTTGAATGGGCCCGTGCCCACGGGCGCACTCCCGATGTCGGGGATAGAGCTGGAGGCCAACAGGGCCAACGAGGACGGGCTGACGATAGCGAACGGGAACAGCGCCAGGTTCAGCAGAAACGGCCCGCTCGAGTCTGTGTTGGTGATCTGGAACGTATACGTGTCGACAACGCTGGTGCTGCCGATCAGGTCGTTGAAGCCGGCGACGTCATTCCAATAGATGAACTCGGCCGCCTTGTGCTGCGGATCGCCTGTCTGGCTCTGCCAGCGATCAAAGTTGGCTTTCACCGCCGTGGCATCGAACGGTGTGCCGTCGTGGAAGGACACACCCTGGCGCAGATGGAAGGTCCAGGTCTTGCCGTCGGGGCTGGTCTCCCACGACTCGGCGAGTGCTGGCTTGATACGTGTCGACGCGCCGTCGAAGGTCACCAGGGTCTCGAAGATCTGGTTGGTGACGCGACCCGACAGGCCATCTTCGATCAGCGCCGGGTCAATCTTGACGGCGTCCCCCGACTGACCGAACACGAAGGTTCGCGACGACTGGGCGCCGACGGTAAGCGCCGGCGCCAGAAGCGCGGCAGCAAGAAGAACAGCTGGAGCAATACCCAGCAGAGCGCCACGCATGAGGATGCGCATATGAAGATGCCTCCTATAAAGGAAGGAACAGCCAGGGTGCGGTCCCCTCAACCGTGAGAAGTCCTGGCCAGAGGTCCGGGAAAAACCCGATGCGCGCGGATGATAGGGCCAGACTCACAGCCCGGTCAAAGACTCACCGTACACTGTGTTGGCTGGTCTTGCCCGGCGCACGACAGCCGCCTAGAGGCGGCTCAGCCAACGGTCGGCGTGCTTCAGCCGCGCGTCGAGCTGCGCCACCGTGGCTTCGGTGATACGTCGCAGACCTGCCAGGCGGTTGAGCTCCGCGTTGACCTTGGCATGCGACAACCCGCTGCGGCGGGCCAGATCACGAGCCGCGTTGGCGTTGGCCAGACGCAAGGCATCCTTTTGATCGCGCCGCGTCAGCTCCAACGGCTCGCCGCCGGAGCGGGCGACAATGGGTGGCTCGGCCAGATCGAACTCGATCCGCAAGTCGCCTTCGCCATCATCCGGCAGCGGTTCGACCCAGGGACTGATCGGTGCCGTCTCGGTTGCTACCGCCGACAGCGGCGCGAACATCGAGAGCTGTTCGAGTGGGTCTTTGTCCGCCACGGCTTCTTGTCGCTCTGAAAAGCCATCGCCCGCCTGGCGCGAGTCCCGCACCAGAGAGTGTCGCCGCTGCTGGGTCATCAATGCGGCCCAGGCACGCAGCCTCACGTCGTCGGGTATGAACAGCCACGCCCGCTGGTCCGGCACACCGGGCACCCAGCGCACCAGACGGCCGACAGCCTGTCGAAAGAACAGATCGGTCGTCGTCGTCGTCGCGTAAACCCCTACCCGCAAGCGAGGGATATCGACGCCCTCGGACACCATGCGTACCGCCACCAGCCACTCGCTGGTATCAGATGCGAATCGCGCAATGCGTTCGGACGCGCTCGGGTCGTCTGACGTAACCAGTGTCGCGCTGACCTTGAATCGCCAATTCAGCAGGTCGGCGATGCCGCGCGCGTGTTCTTGATCGGTGGCGATGACCAGGCCGCCGGCGCTGGGCTGGGCGC
>DASYKL010000745.1:0-1934 GCA_035995405.1 Chloroflexota bacterium | reverse complement strand
AGAGGGCGCTCTGGGAAAAAGAGGTGCTCGGCTTCCAGTTTGGTGATCACCCCTATCTCGAAGCGTCGCTCTGGCTAGCTGCCCAGGTGACCCACGACACGTCGCATCTGACGGCCGACCTGAGCGGCGAGCGGGTCAAGTTCGGTGCGCTGGTGACCAACGTCCGGCGGATCACCACGAAGACCAAGTCGCAGATGGCCATGCTGATGCTGGAGGACTTACACGGGACGATCGAAGCGGTCGTCTTTCCGCGGGTCTATGAGAAATCGCTCGACCTGTGGCGTGAGGACGCGATCTTGTTGATCGACGGCAAAGTGGACACGCGTGGCGACAAGCCGCAGGTCGTCGTCGACAGGGCCGAGGAATGGACCGCGCCGCCAGCGGGCACGCCCTTGCCAGCACCACGGCCGCAGCGAGTTGCTGCCCCGCCCCCCGCTGAGGCGGTGCCAGCACTAACACCAGCTAAGGAGATGGTCGTCGTCACTACGAACGGAGGGCCCCCGCGGCGCGTCCTCGAAGTCGTCGTCCCACGCGGCGAGGACGACAATGCTTGCGTACGTCTGCTCGAGCAGCTCCACGTCATCGTTGAACGCTCACCAGGCCAGGACCACTTACAGCTGGTCCTCCACGATCGTGCGGGCGGCCGCATTGAACTCTCTGGCGCGGACATCCTCGTGCACCACACCCCGGACCTCGAGTCACAGGTCCGCACCCTCGTCGGCAAGGACAACGTTTTGGTCCACTGACCGACATACCATGGCCCGTATGTCTACGCCGATGACGCCGACAATCATCGATGGCGATGGTCATGTCCTCGAGGACCCCGAGGCCATTTCACGATTCCTTCCATCGCCCTATCGTGAGCTAGGTCCGTTCGCGCTTTCCAAGCTTCTCCCGCCCCTCGACCACATGCACGGTCAACCCTTCGAGCTGTTGCCCGACGCCTTTGGCGCAGGGAAGCCCGTCGGTCCCGATGAATGGCGGGCCTTCATGGCGTTTACCGGCGTCCAGCAGGCGGTTTTGTATCCAACATGGGCGCTCGCCTATGGGCGGATGATCAACCCAGGCTGGGCGGTCAGCGTCTGTCGGGCCTACAACGACTGGCTGTACGACACGTACGTCAGCAAGGACGAGCGCTTTCAAGGCATGGCCCTGATCCCGATGCAGGAGCCCGCCTCAGCGGTTGCCGAGCTGCGCCGCGCAGTCAACGAGCTGGGGTTCCGCGGCGCCATGCTGCCGACGAACGGCCTCAAGGGCCATCTGGGCTCGGCCGAGTACTTCCCGATCTACGAGGAGGCAGCGACGCTCGGCTGCGCGATCGCCACCCATAGTGGCGCCCATGGCGACCTCGGTCTGGACTATCTCAACCCATACGCTGGCGTCCACGCGCTGGGGCATCCGTTCGGCACGATGATCTCGTTCGCTGGCATGGTCCTCAACGGCGTCTTCGATCGGTTTGACGGTCTCAAGGTCGCCTATCTGGAAGGCGGCGTGGCGTGGCTTCTGATGATGCTCGAGCGGCTGGACCGTTCTTACGACACCCATAAGCCGTACGACCCGCGCGGCGAGTTCGTCCGCCTGCGCGATGGTGAGCACGTCAGCGGCTACATCAAACGCAAGATCGCCGAAGGGCAGCTCTTCATCGGCTGCGAGGGCGAAGAACCGACGCTTGGCTACGCGGTCAAAGAGGTTGGCGAGACCGCCTTCATCTTCTCGAGTGACTACCCCCACGAAGTGAGTCCGCGAACCTGCAAACACGAGATCGAAGAACTCCTGGAAACAGACGAGTTGACTCCGAGCGCCAAGGAAGGGATTCTGTTCCGCAACGCTCAGCAGTTTTACGGCCTGACCACGCGGCTCTCGACCGCTGCAGGCGCGAGTAGCCGCCAGACGACCAGCGTTGGCTGAGGCCCGCGCGGCCGTCGTCACCGCTT
>DASYKL010000744.1:0-3349 GCA_035995405.1 Chloroflexota bacterium | reverse complement strand
AAGACCACGCTGGCGCGCGTGCTGGTGGACCTGGAGAAACCGATCGCTGGCGAGGTGCTGTTCGATGGTCGAGTCGTCGCCCGGGCGGGCTCGCATGAGGTCTACGGGCGGCAGGATCGCGGCAAAGTGCAGATGGTCTTTCAGGATCCCTACAGCGCGCTCAACCCGCGGACGCGCGCCTGGGCAGGGGTTGCGGAGGCCATTCAGGTTTGGCACCACGTCTCCGGCCGACAGGCCCGCGAGGAAGCGTTTCATCTCCTACAGTCCATAGGCGTCACTAGCGAGCAGGCTGCCCATTACCCGAGCGCCTTATCCGGCGGGCAACGCCAGCGGGTGTCAATCGGGCGGGCGCTGGCGCCCGAGCCGCGCGTGCTGGTCGCCGACGAACCGACCTCCGCCATCGATCAGTCGGCCCAGGCCCACCTCCTCAGCTTGCTGCGCGAGATCCAGGCGGCACGCGGCCTGCGATCGTGTTCATTTCGCACAACCTCGGGTTGGTGCGTTACCTGACCACCCGCGTGTACGTCATGCACAGCGGCCTGGTAGTAGAGTCTGGCCCCACCGGCGCCATTTTCCACCAACCCAAGGACGCGTATACGCAGCCACTTATCAACTTCATGCCTGGTACGCGCGTTCGGCAGCGGGCCATGACAGACGGAGGCGGCTAATGGGAAATCGGGCGATGACGGTCCTGGGACCAATCGAGCGCGAGGCACCTGGCGGGTGCTGCCCCACGAGCATCTGACTATCGACAACCGGGTCCACAATGCGCCTCGAGCGGAGTTGTCGGTCGATACGCCCGTCGACGTCAAGCACCTGGGCGACGTCCGCACCTGGCCACGCGCGCTGGCCGACAACATCGTGCTCGACGACGACGAAGCGGCGTTGGGCGATCTGCGGCAATACGCCACTGTGGGCGGCCGGAGCATCGTCGAGGTCAGTCCGCGGGCGATGGGCCGCGACCTGGAGCGCCTGCAGTGGTTCGCCCGAGAGAGCGGCCTCAACATCATCGGATCGACGGCGTACTACGTCTATCAAGGCCACAAAGGGCATGTCGCCGGCCGCACGATCGGCGCCATCGCCGACGAGTTTGTGCATGACCTGACTGATGGTCCCTGCGCTGCGGCGCAATCGGCGAAATCGGGGTATTGGCTGAGCCATACCCCGACGAGCTGAAAGTTGTCCAAGCCGCGCTCCAGGCGCAGGCGGCCACGGGCGCGCCGATCTTTATCCACGTGACCACGGTTCGGCCGGTGCCGGTACTGCTGGACTTCCTCGCCGCTACTCGGCAACCGCTCGATGGAGTCGTGCTGTGCCACATGGACTACGACATTCGGAGCCTCTAACCGCATCGCCGCGCACTGGCCATGGGGCTGACGGTTGAGATGGATCTCTTTGGTTATCCAGGCAGGACGAACGCCAACTTCTTGCACTTTCCGACGGACTCACAGCAGGCCGAGGCTATGCTCCAGCTGGCCAGCGTAGGCTGGGATAGCCAACTGCTGATGAGCCACGACGTGTGCCAGAAAATGCAGCTGACGTCGCGCCGCGGCTACGGCTACGCGCACATTCTCACGCGCGTCGTGCCGCTGTTGCAGACGCTCGGCGCGAGCGACGAGCTGATTCAGATCGGTGTGCGTACGCCAGCGCGCCTACTTTGCTGGGTGTGAACAGCTTGGAGATTGACAGGGACGCACAGGCGGGTACGATGTTGTGCATTATTCATAATTCACGAACCGAGTCTGAGGTGCGACTCGGCCTGGGCCCGGCGACCCGGCGCATGCTCGGCGCGGAAGTCACCCACGCCCTCCGCCAGGCGATCCTCAGCGGTCGTTTCAGTCCCGGACACCACATCACTGAAGCCGAGATCGCGCAGCAAATGGGCGTCAGCCACGGTCCGGTGCGCGAGGCATTGCGCGAGCTCGAATCGGAAGACCTGCTGGTCATCGAGCCACATCGCGGCGCCTTCGTTAAGTCGTTTACTGCCAACGACATTCGCCAGGTCTACCAGTTTCGCTCAGCCATCGAAACGGCCGCGGTGACGCTGGCTATCCAGCGTCTGACGGAAGTCGACTTGGAGCAGTTGGAGGCGCTCATCGCACAGATGCGCCAGGCCAGTGTCGACGGCGATCTGGATAGCCTCATCGAACTCGACCTGGAGTTTCATCGCGTGTTGTGCGAGCGCAGCGGCAATCGACACATGTACGCCGCCTGGCTGCGCCTGGCGTCCCCCATTCGCCTCTTTCTGACCATGGCCGTCCCACGCTATCTCAGTCCAACCGACACCGCCGAGAGTCATCCGCCTATTGTCGACGCCCTGCGGCGCGGGGATGCGGCGGCGGCAATTCGGCACATGGAGCACGGGGTACTGGTGCTCGGAGAACAGATCGCCGCCGCGTTTGGCGGCATGTCAAACGAGCCCGGCGGGCCGTTGGCCGAGGCGCTCGGGGCGGCCGAGGCAGTCGGTTAGGTCAAATGCGCACGTCGTTCCTGCGACGGGTGCTGTCCGCGCTCGCCGCGGCCCTCGCCCTGACGCTGCTCGTGTTCGTGCTGATTCGGCTCATCCCCGGAGATGCCATCACGCTGTGGATTGGTGAGGAAGGCTCGATGCCGCCGCAGGTCCAGGAGACGTTGCGGCGCATGTTCGGGCTGACCGACCCGATCTGGATGCAGTACCTGCGGTGGCTAGGCGACCTGTTGCGCGGCGACCTTGGGTACTCGTTTCGCTCGCGGCTGCCGGTCGCCCCGCTGCTGCTCCAGGCCGTGCCATATACGCTCGAGCTGGCGGTAGGCGCGACGCTGGTCTCAACGCTGGTTGCGCTGCCCCTGGGCGTACTCTCGGCGGTGCGCCGCAACTCCTGGTCAGACGTGCTAGCGCGTGTCCTGGCCCTCGTGGGGCTATCGATGCCCACTTTCTGGATCGGCGTCTTACTGCTGCTGGTCAGCAGCGCGGCTTTCCACTGGCTGCCCAGTCTGACGTATGTGGGACTGGCGCAGAACCCGTGGCAGAACGTGCAACAGATGTTCATGCCGTGTTTGACACTGGCGTTGCCGCTCATGGGCGTGGTGATGCGGATGACGCGCTCATCGGTGCTGGAGGTGCTCGGCCAGGATTACGTCCGCACGGCGCGCGCCAAAGGCATCACCGAGCGGCTGGTCCTGGCGCGGCATGCCCTGCCGAACGCCGCGATACCGATCGTGACGGTGGTCGGCATCCAGCTCGGGCAGCTGCTGGGTGGGGCGGTGATCGTGGAGCAGATCTTCAGTGTGCCGGGATTGGGAACGGCGTTGATCTCGTCGATCACGCAGCGCGATTACCCGGTGGTGCAGGGCGCCATCCTGCTCACCG
>DASYKL010000743.1:0-6603 GCA_035995405.1 Chloroflexota bacterium | reverse complement strand
GAGCCGGACTTGCCGAGGCTGGTCAGCGGTGTCACGGTCATGGGCGGCAGCCTGCGAGTCGGAGGCAACGAGACGTTGGCCGCGGAATTCAATTTCGTGACCGATGCGGAGGCGGCAAGCGTGGTTCTACAGGCTGGGTTTCGGGATGTTGCGCTGGTACCACTGGACGTGTGCGATGGGGCACGCTTGTCGACGGCAGATCTGGTTCGGCTGGATGGGCTTGGGACAGAGGCGAGTCGCGCAGCGCGCGATCTGCTGCGGCACTTCGAACGCCGCGCAGCGCCCGGCCGAGGCGTGCCTTTCTATGATCCAACTGCCTGGCTGCTCACCACGCAGCCGGAGGTAGCCGAATGGGAAACGGTCTATGTCGCGGTCGATACCGGCTCGAGTGTCGCTCGCGGTGCGTCGCTCGCCGACTGGCGCAATCGTTCACGTCGCGAACCCAATGTGCGAGCGGCGGTCCGCCTGAGGCAGCGGGAGCACTTCCTGGAACGCTTCTTCAGTCTCGTCGGAGAAAGGTGAGCAGATCGGCGGGGCCATGACCGCATTCTCCGCCGCGGGCGCGGTAAGGCACAATGTGTGCGAGCCTATGCCCAAGCGGATACCGGCGACGCTGATCCCGGGTGACGGTGTCGGGGGAGAGATCGTCGCCGCGGTCGTAGACGTGCTCGAGGCGCTCGGCGCGCCGTTCGAGTGGGACACACGCCAGGCTGGTGTCACGGCCCTGGAGGCACACGGCGATCCGCTACCCGTTGAAACGCTCGACAGCATTCGCCGCACCCGGCTCGCGCTCAAGGGACCACTCGCCACCCCCGTCGGCGGCGGACATCGCTCGGTCAACGTCCGGTTGCGTGAAGAGTTTCAATTGTTCGCGAACGTGCGGCCCGTGCGCACGCTGGTTCCAGGCGGCCGCTACGAGGACATCGACCTGGTCCTCATTCGCGAAAACCTCGAAGGGCTGTACGTCGGCTTTGAACATTACATACCGATCGGCGGTGACCCGCACGCCGTGGCGATCGGATCCGGACTCAACACCCGCGCCGAGTGCCGCCGCATCTCCGAATATGCCTTCGAATACGCGCTCAAACACCGTCGGAAGAACGTGACCGTCGTGCACAAAGCCAATGTCCTGAAAGCACTCACGGGGGTCTTCCTCGAGACGGCGATGCAGGTCAGCGAGCGCTACACCGACCGTGTGTCGGTCGACGACCGCATCGTCGACGCGTGCGCGATGCAGCTGGTGCTGAATCCGTGGCAATTCGATGTGCTGGTCACGACCAATTTGTTCGGCGACATTCTGTCTGACGAGATGGCCGGCCTGGTGGGCGGCCTGGGCATGACTCCTGGCGCCAATATCGGCGAGAGTGCGGCAATCTTCGAAGCGGTACACGGCTCGGCGCCGGATATCGCTGGCCGCGGCATTGCCAATCCGAGCGCGCTCCTGCTTGCCGCGGCGTTGATGCTCGAGCACGTTAACGAAGATGCGTTAGCGGAGCGCTTGCGCACTGCGTTGATCGCCACGCTTCGTGAGGACAACGTGCGCACCGCCGACCTGGGCGGCCGCGCCGCGACGGCCGAATTCGCTCAGGCGATCGTGGCTCGCCTCGCGGCGTAGTCTGGTCGGATCAGCCGGCGACCTGGCTGGGGTCGATGCCGTCGAACATGTTCGTGGGGCCGCCGAGGCTGCCGAACATGGTGCGCATGTCCTCGAGCATCAAGCCCAGATAGGTGTGGTTCGGCGAGCCAGGTGCATCAGGCAGCTCGTCGTCACGCAGGCTGGACACGTACCGCGCGCCCGTTTCACGGCCGATCACCTCCAGGACTTTAGACGGGTAAACCTCCGAGCCGAAGATGGCCGGTACGCCACTCGCGCGCACCTGGTCGATCAGCGCAGCAACCTCGCGTGGTGAGGGCTCGGAAAAATCGCTTGGCTGAATCGCACCGATCACCTGCATGCCATAACGCTGCGCGAAATAGGCCCAGCTATCGTGGTAGGTGAGCAGTTTGCGGTTGTTCTCGGGCAAGGCCTGCACGGCCAGGAAAATGGCCCGATCGAGCTGATCCATGCGCCCAGTCAATGTCGCGAAATTGGCCTGATAATAGTCGGCGTTCTCCGGGTCCAGCTGGACGAGCTGGGTAGTGATCAGCTGGGCGTAATTTCTGGCGTAGACCACGTTGAGCCACAAGTGCGGATTGGGATCGCCTTGGGCGGCTGGAAACGAGAAGTCGAAAATCCAGTCAGACGGCGTGATGGTGTTGTCGCCGAGCAGCAGGTATGGCGTTTCGGATCGCTTGTTGGCGTCGGCCATGCGCTGGGTCGGCGTTTCCAAGTGCAGACCGTTCAGGACGATCAGATCGGCTTCCTGCAGGAAGCGCGCGTCAGACGGCCGAGGTTCGAAGGTATGGGAGTCGGTCCCATCAGGGACGAGCTGGACCAGGTCGACGCGATTGCCAGCGATCTCGCGCACCAGGTCGGCATGGGGGGCGACCGTGGTGACGACCTTGAGCCTGGGTTGACGGGCCAGGGCAGCACTGACAGGGAAGCTCGCCAGGAGGATGGCCAGCGTGAACGCCGCGGCGACGGCGCGCGTCAGGCGGGACGGCATCTCAGCGAGTGTAGCTGCCAACTCTATGAGTTGCAACCGTTTGCAACAACGGTTCAATCGAAGAGGTCGCTGACCTCTGCCGGCGTCAAGCGGGCCGTACTCCGCCGTGTTCGCTCACTCCGTAGCCGCCGCCGTACTGACGTTAGCACCAGCACCAGCAGGAAAATCGCCGACGCCGTCAACACCACCGTCGCTCCAGAGGCCACGTCGAGGTAGTACGACAACAACATCCCCAGTAACCCACAACACGTACCAATCGCCGCGCCGAGCAACACCATGTGCGAAAAGCTGTCGGTCAGAAGGCGCGCCGTCACGGCAGGCACGACGATAATCGCGGCAATCATCGTCACTCCCAAAATTTGCATCGACGCGATCACCGTCGCCGCCAGAATGAGGGATAACAGCGCATCCATCCACCGATCGGGCACGCCATACAACGGTGCGACCTCAGCATCGAACGTCACAAAGAGCAGCTGCTTGTAGGCAAAGAAGACCACTAGCGCGACCATCACCGTTACGCCAATCACGACATACACGTCCTCTGGTTGCACGCCCAGAACGTTGCCGAACAGCGCCGCGTCGAAATTTCTGGTGAAGCGGCGCGCCCGCGAAATGATCGCCACGCCAATCGCAAACGAGGCGGTTGTGACGATGCCGATTGCCGCGTCGCCACCGATTTGGCGCCGCCGCGCCGTCCAGTTGATCAAGACGGCCGACGCGAAACCCCACAGGCCAGCGCCAACATAAAAATTCCAACTCATCACGTAACTGACGACTGCCCCGCCAAAAACGCTGTGTGATAGACCGTGGCCGATGTAGCTCATCCGGCGCAGCACGACGAACGTCCCGACCATGCCGCACAGGCCACCGACAACGGTCGCCGCGATAAGACCACGAATGAAGAAGTCGTAGCGGAACGGGTCCAGCAGAAACGTCAGCACGGTCAGTGTCCGTCGCTCGTTTCGGTGTGGTGGCGATGATCGGCACCGTGGGCGTGACTGTGTTGGTCGGTGATGTCGCGGAAGATACCGAGCTTGTCGGCGATGATGGTCAGGTCGCCATCCCGAACGACGATCATTTCGGCGCCATAGGTCGCTTCGAGGATGGCCGGTGTGAACACGCTCGCTGGTGGGCCGAATGCGACCACACGACGATTGAGGCAAACCACTTGCGGCAGATGCGCGGCCACCGAATTGAGGTCATGTGTCGTGAGTACGACGGTTACGCCATCGTGGTTGAGCTCGGCCAGCAGATGCAGCACATCGTGTCGGGTTTTTATGTCGACCCCGGTGGTCGGCTCGTCCAGGAGCAGCAGGCGTGGTTCGCGGACAAGCGCACGGGCGAGAAACACCCGCTGTTGTTGGCCCCCGCTCAGCTCACGGATGTGTCGATCGCCCAGTGTGCCGATGCCCAGCCGCTCGAGGAGCGCGTCGATACGCCGTTTCTGTGCGCCGCTCAGCCAGGGCCACGAGAACAGCCGTCCTTCGACAGTGAGGCCCATGGCCACGACTTCACGGACCGTGACGGGAAAGTTCCAATCGACGGTTTCGAGCTGCGGAACGTAGCCAATCCGCGCAGCCCGCCCGGCCTTGACCTCTTTGCCAAAAACGCGGATCGCACCGGCGGTGCGCGGTACAGCGCCGAGGAGCGCGCGCAAGAAGGTCGTCTTGCCGGCGCCTGAAGGACCGACGATCCCGACGAACGCCCCCGGCCGAATCTGCAGCGTCAGATCGACGAGCACCGGCGTGCCGTCGTACGCGCAGTACAGCCCCGCGACGTCCACCGCGGCCAGAGTGTCCTGGCTCGTTGAGGTGGGGGGTGAATCGAGAACCATTGCTGCTAGCGTAGTCTCAGTCGGGCAGAAGCGGCACGGTCAGCCCCTGATCGCGACCCAGCAGCACGGCGCGCGTCACCGCGTTCGAGCCGAACCGATCGCGGATCCGATCGAGCACGGTGTCGAGCGCGCCGGAGGTCTGGCGGTCGAACGGCAGCGCGAGTTGAATCGCGTCATCGTTTTCCAGGTTGGCAACGGAGATGCCGACCAGCGTCAATCCTCGGCGCTCGAGGAGCGGCGCGGCAGTCGCCAACAGGTCCTGGGCTACAAGCAGAATGGGCTGCGTTTGCGCCGTGGCCCACGACAACGTTTGAGAGCGGGTCGCCCGATTGAAATCGTCAAAGCGCAAGCGGAGGACGACGGTCCGGCCAACTCGGCGGGCTGCACGTAAACGTCGAGTGACGCGGTCGACGAGCGCCAGCAGGGTAGCGTCGATCTCCCCAGGGGCTTTTGGCGAGCGGCCCATGGCGCGCTGCGAACCAATTGATCCGCGGCGTCGACCCACGTGGACGGGCCGTGGATCGCGGTTATGCGCCAGCGCGTGCAGGTGTCTGCCCGACGCGCGGCCGAGTATCGTCACCAGCGCTTCCTCCGCCAGGGCCGCGACTTCGCCCACGGTGCGGATACCTTGCCCATGCAGTTTGCGGGCGGTCACAGGCCCGACCCCCCACAGGTGTTCCACAGCGAGCGGGTGCAGAAACGCCAGCTCACCGTCTGACGGCACAACCAGCAGCCCGTCAGGTTTGGCGACTGCGCTGGCGACCTTGGCCAGAAATTTAGTCCGCGCCACACCGACACTGATTGGCAGACCAACCCGTTCGCGGACGTCGCTGCGCAAGCGGATGGCGATCTCCGTCGGCGTGCCTGATAACTGCTCCATGCCCCGCACATCGAGGAAGGCCTCGTCGATCGACAAGCCTTCGACCAGGGGCGTGGTGTCGGCAAACACCTCAAAGACGGCCTTGCTGGCCGCCGAATAGGCCGACATGCGCGGCGAGACCACAATGGCGTCGGGGCACAGCCGGCGGGCCTGCGTCAAGCCCATCGGCGCGTACACGCCAAGAGCTTTGGCTTCGTAACTAGCGGCCAGTACGACACCAGCCCCGACGATGACCGGTCGACCACGCAGGGCAGGATCGTCGCGCTGCTCGACCGCAGCGTAAAAGGAGTCGAGATCGGCGTGCAGGATCGTCGGCTGATCGCTCATAGAACACATGTTCTCACGGCTGACCCTGACAGAATAGCGGGGGTGGCAAGAGCCGTTCAATCGATCGAACACGTCGTCGTGCTGGCGTTCGAAAACCGGTCGTTCGATCATCTCCTCGGCTTCCTCAAGTCAGCCGACTACGACATCGACGGCTTGACCGGCAGTGAATTCAACCTGCAGCAGCCGTCTGACCCGACCAGCACGCGCATTACGGTGTCGAACGATGCGCCGACTGGGCCGGACCTGAGCCCAACACCCAATCATGACGTCCGCGACGTCACCGTCCAGCTGTTCGGTCAACCGGCGGTGCCAGCCGTCGTCGACAAGCACAACAACGGCTTTGTGTTCGACTATGCCCAGCTCACCGGCAATGCTGGCCCGCCCTCCCATCGCGTCATGCGCTGTCACAATCCGGCCAACCTGCCGGTCCTGACGACGCTCGCGCAGGAGTTTGCGCTGTGCGACAGGTGGCACTCCAGCGTGCCAGGCCCAACCTGGCCAAATCGCTTTTTTCTGCACGCGGCAACCTCCGGCGGGTTCGTCGACAACAACCCCCGCGACTACACGATGCGCACGATCTACGAAAACCTGCAGGACAATGGCCGCAGCTGGAAGATCTATTTCCACGACATGCCGCAGACGCTCGCGCTGGCCAACCTGCGGACATCCCTCGCCCATTTCGCGCTGTTCGACGACGCGTTTGCAGATGACTGCGCCGCAGGCAGGCTCGCCAATTACACGTTCATCGAGCCGCGCTATTTCGATTTTCTATGGCTCTTGGCGAACGATCAGCATCCACCACATGGCGTGCTGCCGGGCGAGCTGCTGCTGGCCGACGTGTATGAACACCTGCGAGCCTCGCCGTTGTGGGAGAAAACGGTACTGGTCGTGACCTGGGACGAGCACGGCGGGACGTACGATCACGTGCTACCACCCGCGGCAGTCAATCCAGACGG
>DASYKL010000742.1:0-1559 GCA_035995405.1 Chloroflexota bacterium | reverse complement strand
GCGGACGGTCGGGCTTTTCCGCGTGCTCGACCAGAGCGGTTGCCGGCACCAGGCCCTGGTGGGCTACTTCGACGAAGCGATCGGCCCGTGCGGCGAGTCGTGCGACGGCTGTCTCGGACTCAACCTGGACGAGGTCACGCTGCGACGCGGTCGGACCAGCCGCGGCACTGCGAGCGCGCCGTCGTGGCGCAAGCCGTCGTGGCAAACGAGCAGCGGCGCTGACGACGATGGTGACTTCGATACAGAGTTGTTCGACCGCCTCCGCGCGCTGCGGCGCCAATTGGCCGATGCGGAAGGCAAGCCGGCGTACATCGTCTTCAGCGACGCGGTATTGCGCGATATGGCCCAGACGCGACCGCGCAGCGAGGCCGAGCTGCTGCGGGTCTCTGGCGTCGGTATCACCAAACTAGCGCGCTACGGCCGGCCGTTTCTCGAGCTGCTGCGCGGCTAGGCCGCCGATACTCCGTGCTACGCGGCGATGCGTTCGCGGTGGGCAGCTCGTGCGGGCCGGTCGATCTCGGCGCGGACCACTTCGCGGCAGGGCGGGCAGATGCCATGGGTGGCTGTTTTGATCTTGCGACCTGGCTGCAGCGTGTAGCTGCCCGTGGTGTCGACGACCATCAGGCACCAGGCGCACTGTCGCTGCAGCGAGGTGTTGAGCTCAAGCATCGGTCAGGTTCATCCGCCGCATCGGCTGGTAGCTGGGGTCCCAGTTGATGACGTGGTGCAGCGACTTCGGCGGGGTCTCTTCGTAGACGTACATCTTGGTGTGCTCGGCGTTGGCCCAGCGGTCGAAGAGACGGACGTGGCCGGTCCCTTCGGAGTCATGCGCCGTGGTCAGATTGAGCGCGTCGCCTGCTTGCAGCTGGTCCTTGGAGATGGGGGTTGCCACGGCCGACAGGTTGTCGGTGGTGTGGCGGCTGATGCCCCAGGCTTTGCTGACGAAGGCGGAGCAGTCCAGGCCAGCGGACGAGTCACCGCCCCAGACGTAGGGGACGCCCATGTACTGGTCAGCGTTCTTGAGGATGTCCGAGCGAGAGAGTGCCGCGGGGCCGCCGAAGTTGAAGCTGGCCGGCAGCATGGCGGCGTTGTAGGTGGCAGTGGTGGCCGACGAGCGCGTGGTCGGGCGCCCGACAGATGTTGCGGCCGGCCTGGCGGCGGTGTTCTGCAGGACCTGGGCGAACGGCGTCTTCTGGGTGCTGTTCTGGGCGCTGAAAGACGTTGAAGCGACTCTTCGCTGCGGCAGCGTCGACCTGGCAAAAGCGAGCTGCGCGGGCGTCGGACGGGTCATCGGCTTCGGCAGCAGTATGTCCACACGAGAGGGCCGGCCCCAGGCCGGATGGTCCCGGCCGGTGGTGCCGAAAGTCCTATTCTGGGAAGTCAGCGGCTCGCGGCGGTAGCCAGGGCGCGGGGTTTGGCTGCTTTGCCTGCTTTGGCCTTGGCCGCTGGGGTGGCTGGTTTGCGCACCAGCAACGGCGCCAGGTGCTGACCCGTGTAGCTGTTCGGGTTGGCGGCGATGTCCTCTGGCGTGCCGGTGGCGATGATCTCGCCGCCTGCAT
>DASYKL010000741.1:0-2793 GCA_035995405.1 Chloroflexota bacterium | reverse complement strand
AGCGCCCCGCCGCAGGTAACCCCTCGACCGGCAGTCGTGGTCCAGCCGCTTCCGCTCGATGCACGGAACGCCAACGGGGTGAACCAGACCCCGCCGGCAGGTCAGCAGCCGCGGTTCATTCCCCCGCCCTCAGTCGCCCTTCCAACGCCGAATCCCCTTGTGACGACCGATGGCGCTGCGCCCATCAGTAGTGATGCAGTCGAACCACTCTTGCCAGCAACCGAGCCGTCAGTGTCTGCCGTCCCGCCGCCCGTCATGACGTTGCCGCGCTCCGTTCCTGGCAGCCAATATCTGCTCGTCGCCGAGCAGTTAGAGGATTTCGAGGGAGAGCTCTGGCAGCATCGCACCTGGCTGAATGAGGAAGACGGCTCGCTGTGGGAATCGCGCGAAGACCTGGGCGCGACGAATGGCCTGGTTGGCGAGCAGCTCGTCGTGGACGGAACCGGTTTGTTGTGGCGAACACGATTGTGGTCCGATCCTATGAGCGGGTCCACGTGGCAGACGTTAGAAGATCTCGGCGCCTCATCTCAGCCCTACAACGCCTACCCGCCGCCCTCCTTGGGGTCAGTAGAGGCCGTCATGCCAGCGGGCGACACGCCCTGAGGGGCATGCACTGGGGACGCGGCGCCATCCTGGTGACTGTTTTATTTCTCAGCGGCTGTTTGGCGGACCCGCAGCGCGTCCAATCCGCAACGCTGTTCGACCGTCTCAGCGAGGCCCACGCCGCATTCGTCGCCGCGCGCCAGAGCGAAGGGTGCAACACCGTAGGCGACGTGCAGACTCGCCTCGTCGGCGAGCCAGGTCTGGCCAATGGGGAATCGACCTATCGGTCGCTGCGCGCGGCGGCCCAGGCGCTGCAGGCTGTCTGTGGCCAGACGACGGTCCTCGAACAGGCGATCAGCGAGACGGCCGCATCGCGCGCGGCGCGAGACCGCTGGCAAACGGGAATTCAACGTGAGCTGGGCATCGCCTGCGATTATTTAGGCGCGGCGGCGGCCGACCTCGGCCGAGCCGCTCCCTGCTGAACCAGTCCCGCTAACACGATGCAACCCGCGGGCTGTCGACAGCGTCAAAGAGACACACACCCATCCATGCTTCGACTTGCAAAATCCCGCCGATTGAATTTGCTGCTGGCGCTGCTCTTCGCTTTGAGCATCGTCGCCAGTGCCTGTGGCGCATCAAACGGCGGCGCTCCCCAGGCGCCCGGCCAGTACTCCGTCCAGAAGGACTCGGTGCGCTTCGACGGCGACCGCTATCAGCTGTACTGGGCGGACACGAACGGCTCCCTGCACCAGCTCGACACGCGCAAGCTGCGGCTGGTGCGCGATCCGGATAAGACCTTCCTGGAAGTACCGCAAGGGGGCGGCGATCCGATCCTGCATCTGCGTGAGGATGAGCCAATCTCGGTCCAGGGTCAGGACCATCAGGGCGCCTTCAGCTCACCGTGGTTCCCCTTCCTGGTCGGCGCGGCTGTCGGCAACGCGTTCGGCGGCGGCTTTGGCGGGTTCGGCGGACGCGGCGGCGGCCAGACGATCATCATCAACAACCCGGCCCCCGGCGAGCGCAGCTACGATCCCTCCGCCGCGACGTACCGCTATCCACCGACGGGCACATTCGGGCGCGATGACAGCCTGCACGGCTCGCTGGACACCAGCAAGCCGCAGGTGCCGGACTACAGCAAAGTCCAGCCCTCGGCGTACGCCACGGCCGGCCAATCATCGGGCACGGGTGGTGGCGTCGCGGCTTCGAACAAGTCGCCCAGCGGCCAATCGAGTGGCGCCAGCAACGCCACTGCTGGTCAATCAGGCGGGACGGGCAGCGGCGTAGCGGCGTCGAGCAAGGGCGGCTTCGCGAGCGGCACGCAGAGCTTTTCGAATCAGGGCGGCAGCTCGGGCAGCGTGGGCGCCGGCTCACGCGGAACCATCGGCAATGGCAGCAGTGCGAACAGCGGCGCGCCGAGCGGCAGCGTGAGCAAGCCCAGCAGCGGCGGTTCGAGCAGCTCCGGCAGCAAGGGCCTGGGTGGAGCGCGGGCGCCGTCAGTTGGCCGCCGCTAAACTCGCCTCATGTTTGATCGGCTAAAGCGCGACCTGCAGCAAGCTCTCGATCCTTCGAAACCTGCTTCTCAGCGAGGACAGCCGACCCTCGACACGCTGTTGCCTGGCGACGTCGTCAGCCTGTGGGATCAGGGCGACCATGTCGTGCAAGCAGTGTTGGATTGCAGCGAAGAGCTGAATGGACGCCAGACTGGCTGGCGCTGGAACTTGCTCGACGAGGGTGGCATGCTGGCTTCGAGTCCTGAAGGCAATACCTTTTTCGATCGGACTGCCATCTTGCACCAGGACTCGGCCGACTTCGAAACGCTGACCTCCGATCCGGAGCAGGGCGGCGTGTTGAAAGCATTCGAGCTACGGGTCAGACAGGGCATCGCGGCCCGCAATCCGACGTTATTCGAATTTGGAGGCAAGGTGTACCGCGTGGTTTCGACAGGCATTTTCATGGCTCGGCCGGTCGGCCAGACCACGCTGCCGAATGCCACGGTGTGGCGCGATATCAACCCGACGAATCCAGGTGACAACGTCTACTTCGAGCTCGAGCCGACCGAGGATGTGCCGGCCGTCGAGAGTGGCAGTGAGGTGCTCGGGGTGTGGACATCGCATATCGCGCTGCTGTTTGGACGGACGCTCAAAGCCGCGGACATTCAGTCGATCTACCCGCGTTCTGAAGAAAACCCGGCCCACTGATGTCAAGCGACGACATCACCCGGTTTCTCACGTCGTTGGGCAGCACCGTCCT
>DASYKL010000740.1:0-3496 GCA_035995405.1 Chloroflexota bacterium | reverse complement strand
GGCTGCAGTTGCGCATGGAAGACACGCGCGCGGTGGCGTCGTGGCTCGGCGGCCAGGAGCTGCTGCGGCGTGAGATCCTGACGGTGGACGAGGTGTTGGAGATTGTCGACGGCGTCTCGGCCAAGAGCTTGCAGCGCGTGGCCGAAGAGCTCTGGCGGCCCGAAGCGTTCCGCCTCGCGGTAGTCGGTCCGTTCAGGTCCGAGGCGCGCTTCCAGAAACTTCTGGCCGCCTGACCTGGTTCCGGCTCGGGGCAGCCTCCCGTGTCATGCAGGGTGGCTGCGCTACGTCGCCCGAATCGCGACGTTAGTGGCGCGGGAGCTTCTGGCATTTCGGGCAGAAGTGGGTGCCTCGGCCGCCCACGATGATCCTGTGGATGCGTGTGCCGCAGCGGGGGCATGGCTCGTCCTGGCAGCCGTAGGCGTTGAGAAAGGCCTGGTTCTCGCCGGGCTGGCCGTCCTGGTCGCGGTAGTTGCCATCAAACGACGTGCCTCTTCTCGCGATAGCGTCGAGAAAGACCTGGCGGATGGCTTCGGCCAGGCGCTTGACCTCCAGGCCCGTGAGTGTGTCGGCCGTGCGCAACGGGTGGATCTTTGACAGCCAGAGTGCTTCGTCGGCGTACAGGTTGCCTACGCCTGCGAGAAATGCCTGATCGAGGAGCAGCGATTTCACACGGCCACGACGACCGCGGATCTTTTCAGCCAGCACCCTGGCGTCGAAGTCGACCAGCGAATCTGGCCCGAGACGCTCGTTAAGAAAATCGTCGCGCTCGTCGAGGGAATGGAACAGGTGGATACGGCCGAACTTGCGAGGATCGACGAAGCGCAACGCGACGCCATCGTCCAGGACGACTTCCAGGTGGGTATGCAGCGGCGGCGCTGACTCGGCTGGCTGCAGCAACAGGTTGCCGCTCATCTTGCGATGCACGCTGAGCCAGGCGTCGTTCTCAAAGCCGATCAGCAGATATTTGCCGCGGCGATCAATGCTGGTCACGGTGTGGCCAATGAGGGCATCGGCCAGATCAGGCTCCGTCGCGTTCGGCAGCATCCGCGGCCAGTCCACACCGCCGACGCTGGTGACGCGGCGTCCCACAAAACGGGGTCGTAAGCCCCTGGCGGTTGTTTCGACCTCAGGTAGCTCAGGCATGCGCCTCGGCAACTCCGACGCTGTCGGCGCCGGCAGAACCGTGGGACAGAGCGGCTAGCGGTTGCTGGGGCGGGAGCTTCTGGCATTTGGGGCAGTAGTGCGTGCCTCGGCCGCCGACCCATTCTTTGTGGATGATCGTGTGGCACCTCGGGCACGGCGAACCTGCGCGGCCGTGGCAGTACGGGAAAGCGCGATCGCTGATGGCTTTGCCGTGCGGCACGAAGGCGGCGCCTTCGCGGACGGCGTAGTCCAGGACGGCGCGAATGGCGCGGTGGAGCCGGGCGATCTCGACGTCAGAGAGTGATGAGGCAGCGCGGCGCGGATGCAATCGGGCCCGCCACAGCGACTCATCGGCGTAGATGTTGCCGATCCCACCGACCACCGACTGGTCCATGATCGTGGTCTTGAGGGGGATCGAGCGACGCTTCAGCTTGATCCCGAACTCCTTGGCCGTAAACCGTCGCGTGAGTGGCTCCACGCCGATCTTCTGGTGTTTGAGGAACGAGTCGACCTGGGAGTCCGGCATCAGGTGCAGTCGAGCGAACTGCCGAATGTCCGTCAGGTAGAGCACCGACCGGTCGTCCAGGCAAAACACGACGTGCGTCGACTTGTGTGGCAGCGGGAAGCCCCACCTCGGTACAGGATGGCCACCGTGGGCTAGCTCTGTCCCGTCTGCCGAGACGTGGACCAGTTGGCCAGCGAGCTTGAGGTGGACGACCAGGGCCAGCCCATCTGACAGTTCCCAGACGGTGAGCTTGCCGCGCCGCCAAACCCGTTCGATGCGGCGTCCAGACAGGTCTTCCAGGGTCAGCCCTGGCGCCGCGTTGAACAGCTTCGGCTTGTAGACGTCGACGCTACGAATGGTCCGGCCGATGACGCCAGGCGCCAGGTCGCGGACCAGCGACTCAACCTCAGGAAGCTCAGGCATCAGCCCACGCCGCACGCGCGAGTACAGGCACTGGTGCCAGCGCACGGTGCTGCGTCAGCGATGACGCGGCCGTCACACCCAAGCTGATGACAGGCGGCCGTCAGGTTGCGGCAACTTCTTCGCCAAGCTCGATTGCTATGTCTTCTAGCGATTCGGGCGGGGCGTCGTCTTCGGCCAGCGGGTGCGGCGTCGAGCCGCCCAGACGCTTCATGTCATCCCAGTTCGGGCCCATCTTGAAGTCGACGTGCAGCCGCGCCTTCATCTCCAGCGCGCCGGTCATGATGTCAGTCAGCGGCTCGGTGATGCGCAGCAGGTCATCCTCTGGTCCTTCCAGCAGCAGCTCGTCGTGGACCTGCAACAGCATCCGCACTTCAGGTGCTTCGCGGCGCAGAAAATCCGCCACGCGGATCATGGCGATCTTGACGATGTCGCTCGCCGAGCCCTGGATCGGCGCGTTGATCGTCTGTCGAATCGCCGCCGACCTCACGGCAAACAGGTGGCTACGAATCTCGGGAAAGTAGCGGCGCCGACCGAGCAGCGTCTCGGCATACCCCAGGTCTTCGGCCTTGCCGATCACGCCGTCCTGAAAGGCCTTGACCGTACCGAACCGCTCGAAATAGCGCTTGATAAAGCCAGAGGCATCGGCCGATGGCAGGCCCGTTCGTTCGGCCAGGCCGAAGTCACTCATGCCATACAGGACGCCGTAATTGACCATCTTGGCCACGCGCCGATCGTCCGATGTCACTTTCTCCAAGGGCACACCGAGGACTTCCGCGGCCGTGACGGCGTGCGGGTCCTCGCCGCGCTCGAACGCCTCCATGAGGGTCGGATCGTTGGCCATATGGGCCAGGACGCGCAGCTCGATCTGGCTGTAATCAGCCGACAACAGCACCGAGCCTTCGCGAGCGACGAATGCGCGGCGGACGCGTTTGCCCGTGTCGGTGCGAATCGGGATGTTCTGCAGGTTGGGATCGCTCGAGCTCAATCGCCCGGTCGCCGCGCCGGTCTGGTTGAACGACGTATGGACTCGACCCGTGTTGGGGTCGACCAGCGTCTGCAGCGCATCGACATACGTCCCCTTCAGCTTCTGGAGCTGCCGATGCTCCAGGATCAGGTCGATGATCGGGTGCGTCCCACGCAGTTCTTCGAGCACGTCGCTGCCGGTCGAGATGTGGCCTGTTTTCGTCTTGGAGCGGCGCTTGCGCTTGTCGATCTCGAGGTTGAGCTCGCCGAACAGCACGTCGCTCAGACGCTGGGTCGAGTTGATGTTGAAGTCGTGGCCGACGTGGCCGTAAATCTCCGCTTCGAGATTGGCGATGCGCGCTTCGAGCTCCCGGCCAAGCTCGGCCAGATACGGCAGATCGACGGCGATACCGACCAGCTCCATCTCGGCGAGGACCGGCACCAGCGGCATTTCGACCGTCT
>DASYKL010000739.1:0-5374 GCA_035995405.1 Chloroflexota bacterium | reverse complement strand
GCCTAACGTTGCTTTGGGACACTGTTTCCTGGAGTAACAGACAATGCACAACACCATAAAAACGACGGTCCTCCTCGCCGCGCTGACAGCGTTGCTGGTCTTGATCGGCGGCGCTTTGGGCGGCCAGGCTGGCATGGTGCTGGCTTTTGGCTTCGCGATTGTCATAAACCTGGGTGCCTACTGGTTCTCGGGAGATATCGCCCTGCGTATGGCTGGCGCCAGAGAAGTCAGCCCGCAGGAAGCACCCGAGCTGCACCAGCTCGTCGAAGAACTGGCCACGTACGCCCGCCTGCCCAAACCACGCGTCGCGATCATCGACAGCCCCTCGCCGAACGCTTTCGCGACCGGCCGTGACGCGAATCACGCCGTCGTCGCCGCGACCAGCGGCATTCTCGGCATTCTCACCCGCGATGAGCTGGCTGGCGTGCTGGCCCATGAATTAGGCCATGTGCGCAACCACGACATTTTGATTTCGAGCATCGCCGCGACGATTGCCGGCGCCATCACGATGGTCGCCAACATGGCCCAGTGGGCCCTGATCTTCGGCGGTTTTGGCGGCCGCGATGACGACGAAGGCCAGAACCCCTTCGCCGCGCTGCTCATGATCCTGGTTGCGCCGATAGCCGCCCTCTTGATCCAGATGGCGATCTCACGGTCGCGCGAATACGCCGCCGATGAGGCTGGGGCGCGCATCCAGGGGAACCCCGAGTCGCTTGCCCGGGCACTCGAAAAGCTCGAGATGGCCAGCAGCGTCAGACCGCTGCCCGTCAATCCAGCCGTAGCCCATATGTTCATCGTCAACCCGCTCAAGGGCGTCAACTTCGCTGGCCTGTTCAGCACCCACCCGCCGCTGCAAGAACGCATCAAACGACTGCGCAGCATGCGGCAACTGTCCAGCTACTAAACGGCTACGGCATACTTACGAACAGGGCGTCTCTTCTCATGTAGAAGAGGCGCCCGCTCATAAGAAGTGTCGATAACGACTGGCCTGCTGATCGTCCTGCTGTTGGTGGCCGCCAACGGCTTCTTCGTCGCCACCGAATTCGCCCTGGTGTCGTCGCGCTCGACCCGCATCGACCAGCTGGCGGCGGCTGGCAATCGTGCCGCGCGCATGGTGCAGCGGGCCAAAGCCAACCCAACGCGCTTCATCTCCGGCACGCAGCTGGGCGTGACCGTGGCCAGCCTGCTGCTCGGCGCCATTGGTGAAGAGACCTTCGCCCGGCTGGTCCAACCCGTCATCGACGAGATCTACGTCCTCGTCGGCCAGCCGACCCCGCCGGTCAGCGACCCGTCGACGACAGCCCACGCCATCGCCTCCGTCCTGGCGCTGTTGCTGATCACGTTCTTCCACATCACGCTCGGTGAGCAGGTACCCAAGATCCTCGCGCTGCAGAAGGCGGAAACCATCATCCTGTTTGCCGTCCAGCCCGTGTCGGCATTGGCCTGGCTGTTCCGACCGTTCATCAGCCTGCTCTATCTGTTTACCAACCTGGTCCTACGTGCGATCGGCCTCGAGTACCACGGCGAGGAGCACGCGGTGCACTCGACCGAGGAGCTGCAGCTGCTGGTCAGCCAATCAGCGCGAGCTGGCCTACTCAGCCCGCCCGAGCGCGAGCTCGTGCAGCGCGCGTTCGCCTTCAGCGACCAGACGGCGGGCGAAGTCATGGTCCCGCGCACCGAGATCGTCGCCCTCTCGGTCGACTCGAAGATCGAAGACGCCTTGCGCATCGCCCAACGACATCGCCACAGCCGCTTTCCGGTCTACGAGAAGACAATCGACAACGTGGTTGGCATCCTGTCCACCAAGGATCTGTTGAGTGTGGCGGCACGGCGTGGCGCACGCGCACCGCTCAACGACATCAGCCTGCGGCGTTTGATTCGTCCACCGGTCATCGTGCCGCAAGGCGCCTCGGTCCTCGAAGTCCTGGCCCGCATGAAGGCCGCCCGTCAGCCGATGGCAGTCGTGCTCGACGAGTTCGGCGGGACAGCCGGCATCGTCACCCTCAAAGACCTGGTAGCCAGACTCCTGGGCAGCATCGGCGACGAGTACGCCCCTGCGTCGCACGAAGTGCGCACGTTGGCTGATGGGACGGTCGTTGCCGACGGCCTGGCACTCGTCGAGGATGTCAATGCCCAGCTCGGAACACATTTCGACGCTAGCGAAGTCGACTCACTGGGTGGCCTGGTGTTCTCCAAACTCGGCCGCCGACCGCGCGTCGGCGACGAGGTCGACATTGGCAATAACTATCGGGCGCGCGTGGAGCGTCTCGACGGGCTCCGCGTAGCGCGCGTCCGCCTGCTTCCGCCGCGCACGACAGCGGCGCCCAGCCAGGACGCGGCCTCTGCCAACGGCGCGGTCCACGAGGAAGACTAACCTGCCCAGACGCTAGTTGGCGCCGCCGTCCGCGTCGCTGTCGGCCACCAGGCTCTGAGCGCCGTCGTCGGCCAGAACGACTTCGTCGGCGGCGTACACCTCAACGGCTGGCGCATACGGATTGCCCGGGTAGCTCTCGCCAATCACCATCCACAACGACTGCTGGACCGCGTTCGCATTCGCCAGCTCTGCCTGCGCGTGCCCATCCCACGGCCGTGCCATCGCCATGGCGGTCGCGTTCGCCACGTCGCCGCGGACTTTGTCGAGGGCCGCTGAGCAGAACGCCGTGTACTGCTGCATCGAGTTTGGAATCTCGGTCTGCGCGTGACCGTCCCAATACAGCAGGCTGGCAATAGCCCGCGCGTTACCAATCTGTTGCTGCCCAAACATGACCCCTTGCTGCATCGGGGACAGGTTCGACAGAGAGCCTTTCTCCGCCCTCAGTGCCTCAATCGCCGCCTGATTGCCGTCCTCGGCATAAGCCGATACCGGCGCCAGGGCCAGAACAATGAGCCCGAGTACCACGATGCCATACCGTGCGTATCCCATGGTCGGACCTCCGCGGAAGCTTCGCCGAGCCAGATAACGCCAGATGGTTACAGACCGTTACGCACCCTGCGCAATCCTGACGCCGGCCGAAATGTCTTAGCTTTAACCCGTGCTCGGTCTGACGAGCTACCAGGAGGCCTTGCGGGCACTCGGGTCGCTCCTGGAACCGCTCGAGCAGGTGTCCATATCGGAACGGCCAGCCGACGCCTGCCTCGAAATCGCTACGCCTGATGGCGCACGGACCCTCACGACGCGGCAGCTCGAAGAGCTGGTCCTGTCGACGCACGCCCGCCGCGGCGATCATCGCGCGGCTGGCTCGCTGTCTGACTTGCTCCGCTCGGTCGGCCGCGCCCTGGACGAGCTGCATGCCAGCGAGGTGTGTCTGCAGCTTGTTCCAGACGCTCTCGCCGTTCGCTTTCGCGACGAGCACGCCGCTGACCACCAGCTGACCTACGCGGGTGATGAGCTCGACGCCCTTCGCCGCGCTGCGATCGCGCGTCGCAATGGCCAACCGTTACGGCGGGTGCTGATCCTGCACAGTGGTACCGCCTCGATGACGCCCGTCGTCGAGCTGCTGTTGGCGGAATTCGCGATCCAGGCGCTGCCGACGCTGTATGCCCGCGCGGTCGCCGCTGCCGCCGAGCCGCCCGACCTGATCCTGGCCCACGGCGTCGAGGACATCGGCGTCACGATCAAGGCCGTGACCGAGCTTCGTGCCGGCAAGCGCACCTGCACCGTACCGATCGTTGTCATGACCGCGCCCGAGATAGCCGCCGACAGCATCCAGGCAGCCTTCGCCGCTGGCGCCGACGACCTGCTTGTCGATTCGATCCTGCCAGCCCAGCTGCGCGCCCGTGTGCGGACCTGGATGTTGCGCAAGCGCGTCGAGCCGTAGACACTCCTGTGCGACATGGTCGTGCAATCCATCAATCCGGCAACGGAACAGGTCATCGATACCTTCGAGGAGTTTTCCGACGCGCAGGTCGACGCCGCCCTGCAGCAAGCCCACGATGCCCAACACCAGTGGCGAACGACATCGTTTGGTGAACGTGCCGCCCGCTTGCAGAGCGTTGCGCGCCTGTTACGGGCTGAGAAGACGCGACTGGCCACCCTCGCCACTGCCGAGATGGGCAAGCCCATCGTCGAAGCCGAAGCGGAAATTGAAAAATGTGCCTGGAACTGCGACTTCTACGCCGAGCACGCCGCCAGCTACCTGGCCGACGAGCACGTGGAAAGCAGTGCGACCGAAAGCTATGTCGCCTTCGAGCCGCTTGGCGTCGTCCTGGCGATCATGCCGTGGAACTTTCCGTTCTGGCAGGTCATGCGCTTTGCCGCGCCCGCGCTCATGGCCGGCAACGGGGCGGTCCTGAAGCACGCCTCCAACGTCCCGGGTTGTGCGCTGGCCATTGAAGACATCCTGGTCAGAGGCGGCTTGCCACAAGGTCTGTTCCGCACGGTTTTAGTTCCTGGATCGAAAGTCGAGCCCCTCATTGCCGACCCCCGCATCCAGGCAGTCACCCTCACTGGCTCCAGTGAGGTCGGCGAGCGCGTTGCGTCCGCCGCCGGGCGACACCTGAAAAAACAAGTGCTCGAGCTTGGCGGCTCTGACCCATTCATCGTCCTCGCCGATGCCGATCTCGCCGCCGCCGCCACCACCGCCGTCCGCGCTCGTAACCAGAACAACGGCCAGAGCTGCATCGCCGCCAAACGGTTCATTGTCGAGGAGCGCGTCGCCGACGAGTTCACCGCCAGGTTCGTCGAAGCCGTCAAAGCGTTGCGCGTCGGCGACCCGATGCAGCGCGACACGAACGTCGGACCACTCGCTCGACAGGACTTGCGCGCGGCGCTGGCCGACCAGGTCGACCGCTCGGTCGCGCGTGGCGCACACACAGCGGTCGGCGGCAGTGTGCTCGACGGCAAGGGCTACTACTACGCCCCGACTGTGCTCGAAGGCGTCGACGATGCGATGCCCGCGTTTCGCGAAGAGACCTTCGGTCCCGTGGCTGCCGTCATTCGCGCCACCGATCCAGACCATGCCGTGCGCCTGGCCAATGACACGGAGTACGGCCTCGGCTCGGCCCTCTGGACTCGGGATATTGCACTGGCCAGGGATCTCGCCCGACGCATCGAAGCTGGCAACGTCTTCATCAACGGCATGGTCGCCTCCGATCCACGCCTGCCTTTTGGAGGCGTGAAGCGCAGCGGCTACGGGCGCGAGCTGGGCGAGTTCGGCATCCGCGAGTTTGTCAACATCCAAACGGTCTGGATCGGTCCCGCTCGGTGATATCGGCGACCAGTTCGACCTTGCGTCAGTTCCACGATGCGGTCCTCGCCCACGCCGCCGTACCACTCTCAACCCTGCGGCTAATTCTCAGCACTTAGAGGACGGCCCGCGGAGTCCAACGAGTAGACTCTGTCGATGCAGCTCGTTTTGGGCGAGCCGCCGACAGG